>JAAWIL010000070.1 GCA_022796315.1 Oscillibacter sp.
CTCTTGAAATCCGTCAGGATTCCTGCGAGTTTCTTCCTTGCCAGGCAAAAATTTTTCTTGCCAATCTGCATACCGTCACCTATTGGTACAGCTTCTTAGTTTTCTACACTTGACAGATGGAACATAACATTTGCAAAAATGTTTTTAAATTCACGCGAAGAGCCTGTTAGAACCAATCGCGGGAACTGGGGACCCGGCCGCCTGGAGACAGGGGAAAGCCGGTCCGGCTGCCTGACTGTACATTTGTGATATAAAACCCGTCATTTTTTCTTGCTTGATCTATAAAGTATGTATTGAAAAAAGAAACAGCGGTGGATATAATAGAAACCGTTAGCGCTATGGATAGAGGGAGAGCCCCTTTGATGCTGCGCAAAAAGAGACGCGGTTTTGTTTGAGACGGCGCCAAAGGTTGATAGGAGGTACGGTTTGATGACATTAGAGGATTTACTGAATTATGAAAATATTGTAATCCAATGCCATGATGACCCGGACGCGGATGCCATTGCCAGCGGCTACGCGCTGCTGAAATATCTGGAGAGCAAGGGGAAGGCCCCCAGGCTGGTATACAGCGGCGGACGGAAGGCCACGAAGAACAATCTGCTTTTGATGATCGAGAAATTGAACATCCCCCTGGAGTACGTGCGGCGGGAGGAAGACGAGGCGGAGCTCTTGATTACGGTGGACTGCCGGGCCGGACAGCGCAATGTTTCGGCGCTGCCCTATCAGAATCTCGCGGTCATTGACCACCACGAGCTGGATATGGGAGAGGTCCTGCCGGAACTGCAGGAGGTGCGGACGGACTGCAGCGCCTGCGTCACCGTGATCTGGGCCATGCTGAAAAAGGCCGGGTTCCCCATCGAGGACCGCCTGCTGTCCACCGCGCTGTACTATGGCCTGTACATGGACACCCAGAAGTTCAAGGGCACCGAGAAGATGGACCGGGAGATGCTGGACGCCCTGCGGTTTGACTGGGATATCGTTCTCCTGCTCCAGAGCGCGGACCTGGCCCTGGACGACTTCCGGACCGCGGGCAGCGCCTTCATGAATCTGCGCTACCATCCGGAGTACCATTTTGCCGTGGCTCCGGTCAATACCTCCGAGCCGTACATGCTGGGCATCGTCAGCGATATGATGATGGACGTCCATGAGCTGTCCGTGTGCGTGGCCTACTGCCTGCTGGAGAGAGACCGGTGCGTCAAGGTCTCCGTGCGCTGCTGCAAGCGCAGGGACCGGGCGGATGAGCTGGTACACTGGCTTGTCCGGGACATGGGGAACGACGGCGGCGGCGACCGGACCAAGGCCGCGGGACGCCTGCCCCTGGCACTGCTGGAGAAGAACTGTCCGGACGGCAATCTCCTCTATACCGCCGGAGAACTGATTTTCCAGCGGCTGACCGACTATTTCCGCACCCCCCTCAGGCGTCTTGCCCCCAGGGCGGAGGAGTATGAGCCCGCGCAGGCGGAGGAGTTCTGCAAGGGGAAGGCGGAGCTTTACCACAAGAAGACGGCGCCTGCGGGCTATGTCCGGTCCACAGACCTGCTCCCGGAGGGGACGGAGATCCTTCTCCGCACGCCGGAGGGCGATCTCATCCAGAAAGCCGCTCCCGGGCTCTATATTCTGATGGACGCGGAGCACGAGGTCTCTCCTATCACAGAAGAGGAGCTGCGGAGAACCTACGATCTCTCCGGCGAGGAGTTCCCCATGGACGGGGAGATGCTCTGGCAGCCGAAGGTGTACCACGCCGGGAAGAAAGAGGCGGTGTCGCTGGCTCCGTACGCCAAGAAGTGCGTGTCCAAGGACATCTCCCGGGTCTGGGCCGCGCAGCTGAACTGCCGGCTGGAGGTCCTGGTGTGGGGAGACTGGCATTTGGGTGAGATCGGGGACTGGCTGGTCTGCCAGGAAGAGGACCATCAGAACGCGTACATCATCCAGAGGGCGGCTTTTGAGCAGTCCTACGAGAAGGCTGAGTGAGGCAAAACGCCGCCCGTGCCGGTTCCCGGCGGAGCAAGGGAGCGCCGGGGCGGACAGATGGAGCATCATTTGAGCAAACAGAGGAAAAGGCCCGTTCCGGTTTTGGAACGGGCCTTTTTTTACCTGTTGAACCATATAGGAGCGGACCTCAGACCATCTTCTCCGGCCGCACCGCCGCGTCAAAGGCCTCCGCCGTCATAAGCCCCAGGGCCAGCGCCGCCTCTTTCAGCGTCGTGCCGTCGCGGAGGGCTTTCTTGGCGCACTCCGCCGCCCGCTCGTAGCCGGTCTCCGGCGTCAGGCAGGTCACCAGCATCAGGGAGTTCCGCAGGTTCTCCTCCATCCGCGCCGCGTTGGGGACGATCCCCTCCACACAGTGGACCCGGAAGGACTCCATGGCCTCCGCCAGCAGGTTTGCCGACAGCAGGAAGTTGTACGCCGACACCGGCAGGAACACGTTCAGCTGGAAATTCCCCTGGCTGGCGGCAAAGCCAATGGCGGCGTCGTTCCCCATCACCTGCACCGCCGCCATGGTCACGGCCTCGCACTGGGTGGGATTCACCTTGCCGGGCATGATGGAGCTCCCCGGCTCGTTCTCCGGAATGTACAGCTCCCCCATGCCGCACCGGGGGCCGCTGGCCTCCCAGCGGATGTCGTTGGCAATCTTCATCAGGTTCGCCGCCAGGGCCTTCAGGGCCCCGTGGGAGAACACCAGGGCGTCCTTGCTGGTGAGGGCGTGGAACTTGTTTTCGTCGGGGCGGAAGGGGAGGCCGGTGAGCCGCCGCAGCTCGCCGCACACCGCCTCGTCATAGCCCTCCGGCGCGTTGAGCCCCGTGCCCACGGCGGTGCCCCCGATGGCCAGACGGCACAGCTCCTCCTGAGCCGCCCGGAGCATCCGGCAGGGGGCCTCCACCAGCTCCCGCCAGCCGGAGACCTCCTGGGCGAATTTCAGCGGCGTGGCGTCCTGCAAGTGGGTCCGGCCGATGCGGATCAGATCCGGGTAACCCTCCTCCAGCGTCCGGAAGGCCCCGGCCAGCCGTTCCGCCGCCGGGAGCACCTGCCCGGCCACCGCCGAGGCCGCCGCGATGTGCAGGGCGGAGGGGTAGGTGTCGTTGCTGGACTGGGAGGCGTTGACATGGTCGTTGGGATGGAGCGGGACACCCCGGTCCCCCGCCAGGTGGGCGATGACCTCGTTGACGTTCATATTGGTCTGGGTGCCGCTGCCGGTCTGCCACACCACCAGGGGAAACTCCCCGTCCCACCGGCCCTCCCGGATCTCCCGGCAGGCGGCGGCAATGGCCTCCGCCTGCTCCGGCGTCAGCTTGCCTGCGGCGGTGTTGGCCAGGGCGCAGGCTTCTTTCAGGCAGGCAAAAGCGGTGATGATTTCCTTGGGCTGGCGCTGGCCGCCGATTTTGAAGTTCTCCAGACTCCGCTGGGTCTGCGCCCCCCAGTGCCGGTCCGCCGGGACGGCGATCTCGCCCATGGTATCGTGTTCCATGCGGGTGTTCATAGTGCGTTCCCCCTGTTGTGTTCAGATGATGGGCATATTATAAGGGCAAAGCCGCCAAAAGGCAAGGGGCGCGGTATCGCCGCGCCCCCTGAGATTTTGTCAGGTTCCGGAATAGGAGGGATACCACACCATTCGCTCCAGGGCTTCGGCGTGGGTGAAGACCGCCTCCCGCTGTCCGGCCTCTCCGGCGTCATAGGTGATGACGAACCGCTCTCGATCCGGGTCGTAGCGCTCCTCGGTGGAGTTGACGCCCCAGTCGGTGTGGCCCGGCAGGTCCCAGGTGTTCAGACGCCCCTCATACACGCCGTCCTCCCGGCGCTGGTACACGGTGACGCCGGGGTGGCCGTCGCCGCCGGTGACGTAGTTGCAGATGAGCTCCTCCTGCCCGTCTCCGTCCAGGTCCAGCTCCCAGAACTCCGGCGGATCAAAGCCGTAGGCCGAGGCGATGGGGAAGGGCTCCCGTCCCTCCTCCACGGCGTACCAGGTTCGGGAGAAGAAGAATCCCTCCAGAAGATCCCAGGTAAAGCCGTTATAGCCCAGCACGTCCGTGAAGGGGGACTGCCGGGGGATCTCCCGCCCCTCCAGAGCCGATGTGAATACCCGGTCGTTCAGGGAGCTCAAAAAGCGCAGCAGCGCCTGGACGTCCTCCGCCGACTGGGGCTGTTGGTAGACCACGCTGGTGGAGCTGAGGCAGATCACTGCGGACAGGGCCCCCGTGTCAAAGATCCGCTCCGCCGTGCCGTCCCCGTAGGGGTAGGTCCAGCGGACGGCGGTGATCTCCGGCCGGAGCTTCAGCAGCACCGCCGCGTTCCGGGCCATGTTCTGATCCAGCCGGTTCCCGTCCCCTCCGTCCGAGGAAAACTCCAGCAGCAGCGTCCCCTGCTCCAGGGTCTGCCGGTACGCTTCGGAAGAGGAGACGCCCCACAGAGTCCCGCAGACCAGGCCGTCAATGAGCGGGTCCGGGGCGTCCCCGGCGGAGAGCTCATAGATCCGGGACGCCGCCTGGACCAGTTCCTCCTTCGGGTCCGGGGACTCCCAACCCGCCCGGAGGATGTCCGGGTTCACAAACCGCTCCGCCCCCAGGCCCTCGGCCAGCAGGGACATCCCGGCGGGGCTCTGCCCGCAGGCCTGGACGTCCAGCATCTCCCCGGACCGGTGCTCCGTCCAGATGGCGGCGGCGTTGTCCATGAACTGGTCCCCGCCGTGGAGGTAACTGAATTCCACCGGCGCGCCGCCATCCAGCCAGCGGATGGACCGGATCTGGTTCTCATCAGTCAATGCCAGCAGGAGGCAGGAGAGGTCGCTGAGCACGCCCTCCCCGCCGTCCGCCGCGTCCAGGGAGGAGAGGGGCTCCGCCAGGCGGAACTCCAGAATCCCGCCCTCGGTCAAGCGCCAGGAGACGTCCCCCAGGACAGGCTCCGCCAGGAGCTCCGCCAGCAGGTCCGGGCTGCCCCGGAGGGCGTACAGCGCCTGGCCGGTTTCGCTGACCGCCGCCCCGCCGCCGTACTCCGGGTACAGCGTCCCCAGCAGCTGGCGCAGGGCCTCCGGGGACTTTCCGTACTCCCGGATGGGTTTGCCCAGGCCGTTGGCGCTCAGCCACTCCCGGGTGTTCCACAGCCCGCCGTTGGTCTCCCGGACCTTCTCGCCGTTATCAATCCAGTTCCAGGTGGTTTCGTCGTAGTCCTCCAGCAGGGCCAGGAGGACCATGCTGTACTTCCACATGGCGGTGTCCCGGTCCGGCAGGGGCGTGGGGCAGTCGTAGAACAGCAGGGAGAGGTAGCCGTGGGGCGCGTCCTCCACGGTATACCGTCCCAGGGTCTCCTCCGCCCCCAGGAGGGCCAGGATGGCCTCCGGGCTTCGCTCCGCGTAGTACAGCTGCCGGGCCAGGGCGTCGGCTCCGGCGAGGAATTCCGCCTGTTCCGCCTCAAAGCCCGCCTGGAGGGTGTCCGCGTCCTCCTGGCTGAGGCGCAGGCGGAGGACCAGCACGATGTCGTTTTCCAGGGTGCGCTCCGAGAGCTGGAAGCCCTCCGGCAGGTCGAGTTCGCCCGTTGTCCCGGACATTCCCTCCGCCACGGCGGCCACGGCCACGGCGGTGTCTCTGCCCAGATCCTGCCCTTTCTGGACCCAGCCCATCTCCCCGTAAACGCCCGCCGGGACGCCGCCGGTTTTGATCCCCGCCCCGCCGCTGGAGGCGACCTCCCACCAGACCCGGCGCCGGAGGGTTTCCCCGTCCTCCGTGTTCACATCCTCCGCCTTCAGGTTCAGGGTGCAGGAGCCCCTTCGCGGGGTGACCGCCCCAAAGTCCCCGAAGACCAGGAGATTCCGTGAGGTCAGTTCTCCGTGGTCATAGCGCTCCTGGTACACCAGGAAGGACTGATACTCCTCGGAAATCCGATAGGTGTATTCCCCGACGCGGTCCAGGGAGCCCGACCGGCGGCTGGCGCGCATCCAGCTGCGTTCCTCCCGGACGCCATTAGTGCCGCAGACCACCGTTGCCAGTACCACTGCCGCCAGGGCCAGAAACACCGCCGCGGGCTTTGCCCGCTTCCAGTCCAGCACGTGCTTCACCCGCCGGGCGGCGTCGTGCTCCCCGAAAGCCAGAGCCGCGGGAAACCGCCGGTCCAGGGCGAAGGACAGGAGGAAGCGGCTGTAGTCCCGCTTCACCCCGTCCCCCAGGGCCGCCAGCACCGCCTCGTCGCACCGGAGCTCCATGTCCCGGCACAGCAGCACCCAGCAGAGCCACACGCCGGGGTGATACCAGTAAACCGCGAGAATCCCCAGGGCCAGGGCCTTCACCACGGGGTCCCGCCACCGCAGGTGCTCCCGCTCATGGGCCAGCACGTAGGTCCGCCCCGGCTCCGTCATGCGGAAGGGGATGTAGATCCTGGGCCGCAGGAGCCCCAGCACAAAGGGGGTGGGGAGGGCGTCACATTCCCACACGTTTCCCTCCAGCCGGACCGCCGTGCGGACCATCCGCTTCAGCCGCAGGAAGCTCCGGAGCACATAAGCCGCTATCGCGGCCATCCCGGCCAGCCAGACCGCCGCCAGCACCGGAAGCACGTCCGCAGGCTGCCGGACCGGCGGCGAGACGGGACGCGGCGAAACCGGCGAAACCGGGGCGGGGGCCTCCGGGGCGGGGGGCTCCGGCTGCCAGTCCCGGTTTGCTGCCCAGACCGGCTCCCGGATGGCCTCCTGTACCGCCTCCGCCTGCTGCCGGGCTGTCTCCGGGGCCACCAGCCCCAGGGGCGTGGAGACCGTCACCGGACACACCAGGCGGAAGGCCACCACGGCCCACAGGAGATAGACATACTTCCTGGGCGCCCGCCGCAGCAGCAGCCGGACCGCCATCACCACCGCCATCACCGGCAGGGCCGTCCAGCCCATGGACAGCACGCCGGAGAAGAGATCCGTCAAGCGCTCCATGGTCACCCCTCCTTATACCGGTCAATCAGCCGCTTCAGATCCTCCGCCTCCGCCTCCGTCAGCGTTCGCCCGCCCATGAAGGCGGTCAAAAATCCCGGCAGAGAGCCGCCGAAGGTCCGGTCCACAAAGTCCGCCGCCGCTCCGGCGGCGACCTCCTCCCGGGCCGCCAGCACGGCGACGGTGCTTCGCTCGTTTTGCAGAATTCCCCGCTGGCACAGCTTTTTCAGCACCGTGTAGGTGGTGGACTTCTTCCAGCCCAGCCTCTCCGCGCACAGCTCCACCAGCCGCCCGGACCCCACCGGCGCCGCCTCCCAGACAATTTGCATGAAGCGGTATTCGCTGTCACTAAGATGAATGTACCCCATATGGCCTCCTTTCAGGTCTATTCTTATCGACCCATGCTGTAAGTCTATAACAATAGACCGAAAATGTCAAGAAAAAAGCGGCCGGATATTCCGGGCGCTGGCGGGTAGGGAAGGATCACGGCCGGGGACGGGGCGTCACCCCGCAGGGGCGGTAGGCGGAGGTGAGGACCTTTTCAAAAATGGGGGCGTCGGGGTTTTCGATGCGGCTGAGAATCTGTTCCCCCGCCGAGCGGCCCAGCTCCTCCACCGGCTGGACGATGCAGTCCATCTGGTCGGAATAAAGTTCGTAAAGATTGGAATCATAATCCACGAAGCTCACCAGGTCGATGTCCTCGGACATCCGCAGACCCTTCTGGTTCAGGTAGATGATGGTAGCCGCCGCCATGAGGCCCTGGCAGACCAGAACCGCGTCGCACTGCTGGGCCAGCAGGCTGTCCAGACAGGCCTGGACACTGTCCTCCATAGAGTCGCCGTAGCGAATCAGGGATTCATCCTGGGGCAGGCCGCAGTCCTGCACCGCCTCCCGGTAGGCGGCGATCCGCTCCTTGGTGGAGGAGAGCCGGGGAATGCCGCCCACAATGCCGATCCGCTTGGCGCCCTTGCCGGCCAGGCGGCAGACGCTGCGGTAGATGGGCTGGAAGTTGGACACGCACACGGAGGAGTACTTTTTCGTCTCGAAGGTCCGGTCCACCAGGACGACCGGAAAGCCGGCGGGAATCAGAGCGTCGAAGCGCTCAAAATCCTCCATGGTGCTGGCGACCAGCAGCCCGTCGGCCAGGCCCGCCGTCAGCAGCCGGAGATTGGACTCCTCCCGGTCCGGGTCCTCCTTGGTGTTGGCAATGATCAAGTGGTAGCCGTGGGCGGAGAGGTAGTTTTCCACCGACTCAATCATGGTGCCGAAGAACTTGTTGGAGATATCCGGGACGATGAAGCCCACGGTCTGCTTCCGCCCGGTGCGGAAGCTCCTGGCGGAGGCGTCCGGGGTATAGCCCAGTTCCCGGATGGCCTGATAGACCCGTTCCTTGGTCTCGGTGGAGACATAACGGGTATTGTTGATGGTGTGGGAGACGGTGGCGGTGGAGACACCGGCCATCCGCGCCACGTCGCTGATGGTAACTTTCATACCTGCTCACCCTTTTGCGTAACTGCACGTTCTCTTGCGTAATCCATCAGAATGACCACAGTATACGGCATCTCTCCCGGCTCCGTCAAGGCCCTTTTGGTGTGTTTCGATGAAACATTGTGGAAAATGCCCTCTATGTCATCAAAATTGACAACTGATCTATAGAAATGTTATTTGAAATGACGATTGCCAAAAAAATGTCTTTGTGGTAATATACTCCCCGGAAACCAAACTCAAAATCGTTTGCGCAATCGTTTATTAAGCAGTCTTTGCGAAAAACCGTTAGAAAATGAGAGGAGATAATCAGAGATGAAAACCAAGATCGGTATCAATGGCTTTGGCCGCATCGGCCGTCTTGTCCTCCGCGCCGCTATGGAGCGCGATGATGTGGAGGTCGTTGCCCTGAACGATCCCTTCATGAACCCCGAGTATATGGTCTATATGCTGCGCTATGACACCACCCACGGCAAGTTCCCCGGCACCGTTGAGGCCGAGGAGAACGCCCTGGTGGTGAACGGCCACAAGATCACCATCTTCACCGAGAAGGAAGTCAAGGACATTCCCTGGGGCACCGTGGGCGCGGAGTATATCTGCGAGTGTACCGGCCTGCACCTGGAGAAGAGCAAGTGCCAGGGCCACATTGACGCCGGCGCCAAGCACGTGGTGATGGGCGCTCCCTCCAAGGACGACACCCCCATGTTCGTCATGGGCGTCAACAACACCAAGTATACCTCCGACATGACCTTTGTGTCCAACGCCTCCTGCACCACCAACTGCCTGGCTCCCATCGCCAAGGTGTTGCATGAGAAGTTCGGCATCGTCGAGGGCCTCATGACCACCGTTCACTCCGTGACCCCCACCCAGAAGCTGCTGGACGGTCCCTCCATGAAGGACTGGCGCGGCGGCCGTGCCGCCACCGGCAACATCATCCCCTCCTCCACCGGCGCCGCCAAGGCCGTGGGCAAGGTCATCCCCGAGCT
>JAAWIL010000247.1 GCA_022796315.1 Oscillibacter sp.
GGCCGATCTCGATACGCTTATCCTTCGGCAGGTCAATACCGGCAATACGTGCCATACTCTTAAAGCACCTCCAATTAAATGTTAGCCCTGTCTCTGCTTGTGCTTGGGGTTCTCGCAAATGACCATGACACGGCCTTTGCGGCGAATGACCTTACACTTCTCGCACATGGGCTTCACGGACGGTCTTACCTTCATAGTCTGAAACCTTCCTTTCAGCGGTTTGTGTCTTGAAACCTTGCTCCACAGCCGGCAGGCGGCTGTGAAAACTGCGGCGCTTACTTACTGCGCCAAGTGATCCGGCCGCGGGTCAGGTCATAGGGAGACATCTCCACTGTTACCTTGTCGCCGGGCAGAATCCTGATGAAATTCATTCTGAGTTTCCCGGAAATGTGCGCCAGAATCGTGTGCCCGTTTCCAATGTCAACCTGAAACGTCGTGTTGGGCAGAGCCTCCACCACAACACCTTCCACTTCGATCATATCGGATTTTGCCAAACGTTATCCCTCCTGGTCCGGTTGGACTGCCTCGCGGAACGCCGCGAGGGTCCGGCGAAGTTCACTGTTGGTGATCCTCTCTTGGCTCTTAATCTTTTCAGAAAGCCGGTTGGACTCCGCCTCCACAAACAGCACATGCCTGCGCTTTTTGCGTTTCGGAGACTCCACCTTTCTGGATTTTCCGTCCGCCAGCAGGAGGAACTCCCCCTCCACTGCCAGGACCACAAAGAGTTTCCCTTTGTCCCGGCCGGCCTCGGATCGGACGATATTGGATGCTGCAATTTCCATACGCCTCTTCTTACCTCGTCAAATAGCGGGCGCCGTCAAAATTTCCGGCTCGCCGTCGGTAATCAGGATCGTATTTTCATAATGGCCCGCCCATTTCCCATCCAGGGTCTTGACGGTCCAGCCGTCAGGCAGGACCCGGATGGCCGCCGCGCCGGCGTTTACCATGGGCTCAATGGCCAGAGTCATGCCGCGCAAAAGCCGGGGGCCCCGTCCGGCGCGGCCGTAGTTGGGAATCTCCGGCGCCTCGTGCATCTTGGCGCCGATCCCATGGCCCACGTACTCCCGGACAATGGAGCAGCCGTGCTCTTCCACATAGCTTTGAATGGCCGCGGAGATATCCTGCAAGCGGCAGCCCTCCTTGGCAAAGCGGATGCCCTCAAAGAAGCTCTGTCTGGTCACGTCGATCAGACGCTGGGCCTCCGGGGCAATCTGCCCGCAGGGGAAGGTAGCCGCGCAGTCGCCGTGGAATCCTCCCATGTACGCCCCCACATCTACGCTGACGATATCGCCCTCCCGCAGCACCCGTTTTCCCGGGATGCCGTGGATGACCTCGTCATTGACGCTGATGCAGACGCTGGCCGGATAGCCGTTATAGTGGAGGAAGGACGGCACCGCGCCCTGTTTGCGGATGAAGTGTTCCACTGCGCTGTCGATCTCTTGGGTTGTTACGCCGGGCCTTACCATTTCCCCTGCTAACGCACGGGCAGCCGCGGTAATTTTTCCGGAACGGCGCATGAGTTCGACTTCGTGGGGAGATTTGAGCGTAATCATCGGCTCATCTCCCCAGCGCGCGGAGGATCGCCTTCGTGGTATCCGCCACACTGGGCTGGTTCTCCACAGAGTTCAGGAGGCCCCGCTGAGAATAGAACGCCTTCAGCGGCTCGGTCTCCTTATGATAGACCTCGAGCCGTGCCTTCACGGTCTCGGGGGTATCATCCTTGCGCTGGACCAGCTTGCCGCCGCAGCTGTCGCACACGCCGGGAGCCTTGGGGGGCACAGCCACCAGATGGTAGCTGGCCCCGCAGGACTCGCACACGCGGCGTCCGCTCATGCGCTCCATGATGCTCTCATCGGAGATCTCAATGGAGATCACGGCGTCAAACCGAATCCCGCTGCTCTCCAGGGCCTCTGCCTGGGCGATGGTGCGGGGCACCCCGTCCAGAATATAGCCCTTCTCGCAGTCCTTCTCCGCCAGCCGCTCGGTGATGATGTCAATGATGACCTCATCGGGCACCAGCTGCCCCGCGTCCATGAAGGTCTTGGCCTTCAGGCCGGTGGGCGTGCCGTTTTTGATGGCGGCCCGGAGAATATTGCCGGTAGAAATGGTTGGAATGTTCAGCTCCTTGCACAGGATCTCAGCCTGCGTACCCTTGCCGGCGCCGGGGGCGCCCAACAGGATCAGTTTCATAAAGCCGCCTCACTTATTCCAGGAAGCCCTTGTACTGCCGCATCAGCATCTGGGTCTCCAGCGCTTTCACGGTCTCCAGGGCTACGCCCACCACAATGATGACAGAGGTGCCGCCGATGGCCACGCTGGAATTGCCGATGATCTTGCCGGCGATCAGGGGGCAAATCGCCACAATACCCAGGTAGATGGCGCCGAACAGCGTGATCTTGTTCAGAACCTTCTTGATGAAGTCAATGGTGGGCTTGCCGGGACGGAAGCCCGGAATGAAGCCGCCCTGCTTCTTCAGGTTGTTGGCAATCTCCACAGGATTGAACTGAATGCTGGAGTAGAAATAGCTGAAGCCAATGATCATCACAAAGTACACCACCATATAGATGAAGGACTGAGAGTCAATGGCGCTGTAGATGCTGTAGGCCGTGGTGCCCTGCTCGGGGACGCCGATGAAGCTCCACACGGTGATGGGCAGCGTGGCAATGCTCTGGGCGAAGATGATGGGCAGCACGCCGGACATATTCACCTTCATGGGCAGGTTGCTGCTCTGGCCGCCGTACATCTTCCGGCCCACCTGACGCTTGGCGTACTGCACGGGAATGCGGCGCTCGGCGTCGTTGATGAACACGATGAACACGATCAGGGCCAGGATGCCCACCACCAGCAGCGCGATGCCCCAGGGGGCGATGGCGCTGTCGACGACGGCCTGGGCCTGCTGCTGGGCGGTCTCCGCCGGATAGCCGGCAGACTGATACTGGCTGACCAGCGCGTCGTAGCTCACGGTGCCGGCATTCATGCCGGACCAGGTGCGCACGCCGTCGATCATCCCGGAGATCATGCTGGGAACCCGGGCCAGGATACCGCCGAAGAGGATGATGGAGATGCCGTTGCCCACGCCGAACTCGGTGACCTGCTCACCCATCCACATGACGAAGGACGAGCCCGCGATCAGCGTCACCACAATCACGATGGCCGGCCAGATGCCGGTGGCGCCGGTCTCCAGCAGATTGTAGCGCTGCATCATCATATAGTAGCCGACGGACTGCAAAATCGCGATGGCCACGGTGGTGTAGCGGGTGATGGACTGGATCTTCTTCTTGCCCTCTTCCCCGCCGTCCTTGGCCAGGCGCTCCAGGGCCGGGATGGCCACCGTCAGCAGCTGGATGATGATGGAGCTGTTGATATAGGGCTGAATGCTCAGCGCAAAGACCGTCGCCATGGAGAAGGCGCCGCCGCTCATGGTGTTCAGCAGGCCGAAATAGGTGCTGCCCATGGTGCTGAGCTGGACCTGCAGGGCGTCCTTATTGATATAGGGGACGGTAATGGCATTGCCGATCCGGAAGATCAGCAGAATGAGGAGTGTAAAGATGATCTTCTTCCGCAGCTCAGGAATTCCCCACGCCTTGCGAATCGTCTGGATCACGTTACATCACCTCTGTCTTTCCGCCAGCCGCCTCGATGGCCTCCTTGGCAGAAGCAGAGAACGCAGAAGCCTTGACAGTGACTTTCTTTTCGATCTTCCCGTTGCCCAGAACCTTATAGCCATAGGTGCACTTGGAGAGGATTCCCTTCTCCAGCAGCGCCTCGGCGGTGACGGTCTCGCCGTCTTCAAAGGCGTTCAGGGCATTCAGATTGATGATCTCCAGGGGCTTTGCAAAGATGTTGTTGAAACCGCGCTTGGGGACCCGGCGGGCCAGGGGCATCTGACCGCCCTCAAAGCCGATCCGGACCTTGCCGCCGGACCGGGCCTTCTGGCCCTTGTGGCCGCGTCCGCCGGTCTTGCCGTTGCCGGAGCCGGCGCCCCGGCCCTTGCGGTAAGCCTCGCGGACGGACCCTTCGGCGGGAGACAGTTCGCTTAATTTCATACCTCGTGCCTCCTTACTTCTCTTCTGTGACCTGCAGCAAATATCCGATCTTCGCGATTTTACCACGGGTCTGGTCGTTGTCGGGCTGCACGGTGGTGTCACCAATCTTGCGCAGCCCCAGGGAATTCGCGGTGGCAACCTGCTTTTCCAGGCGGCCGTTCAGGCTCTTGACGAGCTTAATAGTTAAGTTTGCCATCTTTCGCGCCTCCTTAACCCAGGATCTCTTCGACGCTCTTGCCCCGGATGCGGGCAACCTCTGCGGGACCACGCATGGACTTGAGTCCCTCGAAGGCGGCGGCGACAACGTTGTTGGGGTTGTTGGACCGGAGGCACTTGGTACGGATATCCTTGATGCCCGCGGCCTCCACGACGGCACGGACAGCGCCGCCGGCAATAACGCCGGTACCGGGAGCGGCGGGCTTCATGAGCACGCGGCCCGCGCCGGCCTCACCGATGGTCTCGTGGGGGATGGTGGTTCCGGAGAGAACGACAGACACCATGTTCTTCTTGGCGTCCTCGATGCCCTTGCGGATTGCCTCGGGGACCTCAGCGGCCTTGCCCAGGCCATAGCCCACCTTGCCCTTGCCGTCGCCCACGACGACCAGGGCGGAGAATTTCATAACACGGCCGCCCTTCACCGTCTTGGAAACACGGTTCAGGTACACGACCTTCTCGATATACTCGCTCTGCTCTCTTTCAAATCTAGGCATAGTTCGTTCCTCCTCCCTTAGAATTTCAGGCCGCCCTCACGGGCGCCCTCGGCCAAGGCTTTCACACGGCCGTGATACAGGTAACCGCCACGGTCAAAGACCACGGTCTCGATGCCCTTGGCCTTGGCCCGCTCGGCCACCAGCTTGCCGACGGCCTCCGCGGCGGTGATGTTGCCGCCGTAGCCCTCCAGGGCCTTATCCAGGGAGGAAGCAGAGGCCAGGGTCACGCCGTGGACATCGTCGATGACCTGGGCATAGATATTGGCCTCGCTGCGGAATACATTCAGACGCGGCATCTCGGGGGTGCCGGAGATCTTGGCGCGCACGCGCTTATGGCGCTTGAGGCGCTGGGCGTTGGTATTCGGTCTCTTAATCATTCTGGCACACCTCCTTACTTCTTGGCGCCGGTCTTGCCGACCTTGCGGCGGATGACTTCATCAGCGTACTTAATGCCCTTGCCCTTATACGGCTCGGGAGGACGCTTCTCGCGGACCTCAGCGGCGAACTGGCCCACAACCTGCTTGTCGCAGCCGCTGATTACAATTTTATTGGGAGCGGGGACATCAATGGTAATGCCCTCGATCTCGGGAACGATCACCTGATGGGAGTAACCCAGGTTCATCACCAGATTCTTCCCCTCCTTGGCGACACGGTAGCCCACGCCGTTAACCTCCAGCTCCTTCTTGAAGCCGTCGGTAACACCGACGACCATGTTGCTGAGCAGAGTACGGGTCAGGCCGTGGAGACTGCGGTGCAGCTTGTCGTCGGAAGGACGCTCCACGGTGATCGTAGTGCCTTCCTGCTTAATGATCATCTCAGCGCGCAGCGTGCGCTTCAGCTCGCCCTTGGGTCCCTTTACGGTGACCACATTCCCCTCGGCCACGCTGACCGTGACACCGGCGGGAACGGCAATGGGCATTCTTCCAATTCTAGACATGGTTCAATACCCTCCTTACCAGACGAACGCCAGGACCTCACCGCCGACATGGAGCTCGCGGGCCCGCTTGTCGGTCATGACGCCCTTGGACGTAGAGATGATGGCAATGCCCAGACCGCGGAGCACGCGGGGCAGCTCGTCGGCGCCCACGTAGACCCGGAGGCCCGGCTTGGAAACGCGGCGGAGGCCGGTGATGACCTTCTCCTTGCCGGCGTTGTACTTCAAGGTGATGTGGATCACGCCCTGGAGGCTGTCTTCCACCACATTGAAGCTCTTGATATATCCCTCGTCCAGCAGAATCTGAGCGATGCTCTTCTTCATGTTAGAGGCGGGAACATCAACGGTGTCGTGCTTGGCACTGTTGGCGTTGCGGATGCGGGTCAGCATATCCGCAACAGGATCGGTGATATGCATGGTAAATCCTCCTATTTTAGAGTTGCGGTCCGTTTCGGTACCGCTCCGGCGGCGAGGTATCATGACCAATGAGGCCCGCAGGCCCAATTACCCACGACCTTTCGCCGTCCGGCTCCTTTTTCTTGCAAGAAAAAGGAACCAAAAAGAACTTTGTCGCGCTATGGGGTCTGGTGCTTATCCAAGCCCCTGCGGCGGCAACGGCAGAATTGCCCATTTGGGAGCGCCCTTTTCCTGAGAGAGATCTCAAGGGAACAAATCTGCTCTTTCAGCCCTCCCCACTCCCCGCCCTGGGAAATGGGGAGAGCATAAAAGACGTTTCCCGCAATACCATCCCCCCGTCTCCCGTCCCCCCGCAGGGGGTGGGGGTTGCTCAAGGGGGAGCCCGCTCCCCCTTGACCAGAGGCGGAGGGAATGGAGCGGAGCTTTCGCCGCGCTCAGCGGCGGAAGCGAAGCGGGCGGAATTTCCGACGCATCAGAAGGATGCCTTCCGGACGCCGGGGATCTGGCCCTTGTAGGCCAGCTCGCGGAAGCAGATACGGCACACGCCGTAGTCCCGCAGATAGGCATGGGGACGGCCGCAGAGCTTGCAGCGGTTGTACTTCCGGGTGGAGTACTTGGCGGGGCGCTGCTGCTTCAGGATCATAGATTTCTTAGCCATTTCTCTTCCTCCTTAGCGGGCGAAGGGAGCGCCCACCTGCTGCAGCAGGGCCCGGGCCTCTTCGTCGGTGTGCGCGGTGGTGCAGATGACCACATCCATGCCGCGGATCTTGTCGATCTTATCATACTCGATCTCGGGGAAGATCAGCTGCTCCTTGATGCCCAGGGCATAGTTGCCGCGGCCGTCAAAGGAGTTGGGGTTGATGCCCTGGAAGTCACGGACGCGGGGCAGCGCCACGTTGAACAGCCGGTCCAGGAACTCCCACATCTTCTCGCCGCGGAGGGTCACCTTCGCGCCGATGGGCATCTCCTCGCGGAGCTTGAAGTTGGCGATGGACTTGCGGGCCCGGGTAATCACGGGCTTCTGGCCGGTGATCTGGGCCAGGTCGCCCACCACGTTCTCCAGAATCTTCGCGTTCTCACGGGCCTCGCCGCAGCCCACGTTCACAACCACCTTGTCAATCTTGGGGATCTGCATGACGCTCTTGTAGCCAAACTGCTTCATCAGGGCGGGAGCGACCTCGGCGGTGTACTTCTCTTTCAGTCTTGCCATGTGTCAGCTCTCCTTTCTCACAGCTCAGCGCCGCACTTCTTGCAGATGCGGGTCTTCTTGCCGCCTTCGACCTTGTGGCCAACGCGGGTAGGCTTGTTGCACTTGGGGCACACCACCTGCACCTTGCAGGCGGCAATGGCAGCCTCGCGTCTGACGATGCCGCCCTCCTCGCCCTGACGGCGGGGCTTCACGTGGCAGGTGACCATGTTCAGGCCCTCTACCACAACTTTGTCCTCTTTCGGCAGGGTGGCAAGGACCTTGCCCTGGTGGGTGGTCAGATCCTTGTCCTTACCGCCGTCGCCGGAGATCCGGACGACCGTGTCGCCCTTCTTAATTTTCATAGCCATTTCGTTGCCCTCCTCAAATCACTTCGGGGGCCAGGGACAGGATCTTCATATAGTCCTTGTCACGCAGCTCGCGGGCCACGGGCCCAAAGATGCGGGTGCCCCGGGGGTTCTTGTCGTCCTTGATGAGGACGGCGGCGTTGTCGTCGAAGCGGACATAGGTGCCGTCGTTGCGGCGCACGCCCTTGGCACTGCGGACGATGACGGCCTTGACCACTTCGCCCTTCTTCACGGTGCCGCCGGGGGTGGACTTGCGGACGGAAGCCACGATCACATCGCCGATGTTGCCAAACTTCCGGCTGGAGCCGCCCAGAACACGGATGCACTTGATCTCCTTGGCGCCGGTATTATCGGCAACCTTCAGAAACGTTTCCTGCTGAATCATATCTCGGCACCTCCTTACTTCGCTTTCTCAATGATCTCGACCACGCGCCAGCGCTTGTCCTTGGACAGGGGGCGGGTCTCCATCACCTTGACCTTATCGCCGATTCCGCAGCTGTTCTCCTCGTCGTGGGCCTTGAGCTTGTAGGTACGGCCAACGATCTTCTTGTACAGAGGATGGGCCACGCGGTCCTCAATGGCGACCACAACCGTCTTATCCATCTTATCGGAGACGACCTTGCCCACGCGGGTCTTCCGGGAGGAAGTTCTCTTTTCGTCCATGTTTCCTTACCTCCTTCTCACTGCTGATCCGCAGCGGCGGAGAGCTCCGCCAGCACGGTCTTGACTCGGGCAATATCGTGCTTGGTCTCCCGAATCTTCACGGGATTGTCCAGCTGATTGGTGGCGTGCTGCATACGCAGATAGAACAGGTCCTTCTTCAAGCCCGCCAGCTTCTCATTCAGCTGCTCCGGGGTCATCTTACGGATTTCACTTGCCTTCATCTCACTCACCTGCTTCCTCGGTGCGGGCGATGGTCTTCGTCTTGATGGGCAGCTTGTGGCTGGCCAGACGCAGCGCCTCGCGGGCAACTTCTTCAGATACGCCGGCGATCTCGAACATGACACGGCCGGGCTTCACCACGGCGACCCAGTACTCGGGAGAACCCTTACCGGAACCCATGCGGGTCTCGGCAGGCTTCTTGGTGACGGGCTTATCGGGGAAGATCTTGATCCAAACCTGGCCGCCGCGCTTGGTGTAACGGGTCATCGCGATACGGGCCGCCTCGATCTGATTGCTGGTGATCCAGGCGGGCTCGGTGGCAACCAGGCCATACTCGCCGTAAGCCAGGGTATTGCCGCGGGTGGCCTTACCGGTCATGCGCCCGCGGTGGACACGGCGATATTTGACTCTCTTCGGCATCAGCATTACTGAGCCCCTCCTTCCTTGGGCGCCGCGGGGGCCGCGGGGCGGGTGTTGGTGTTGGGCCGGAAACCGCCCTGGGGACGGCCGCCCTGGCCGCCGGGCCCACGGTTGAAGCCGCCGGGGCCGCGGTTAAAGCCGCCGCCCTGACCCTGACGGTCACGGTTGAAGCCTCCGGGGCCGCGGTTAAAGCCGCCGCCGCGACGGTCGCCGTCCCGGCGAGGCCGGCGCTCCCGGCGCTCCTGATAGGGCTTGGAGGTATCCATGGTGCGGGGCGTGGTGCGCAGGGTCTGGCTCAGCACCTCGCCCTTGTAGATCCACACCTTCACGCCGATGCGGCCGAAGGTGGTGGCGGCCTCCGCGAAGCCGTACTCAATGTCGGCGCGGATGGTCTGCAGG
>JAAWIL010000071.1 GCA_022796315.1 Oscillibacter sp.
CCTTGCAATCCGCCAGGATTGCGGCGGCGTTTTGCCTTGCTGGACAAAAAATCCCCTCGCCAATCCCCGCACGCTGAGATCCTAAACAGGCTCTGAGAGACGAAACAGGCTCTCAGTCAGGGCCCCCGGCACGGCGTCGGCTTCATCCGGTCCGGAACCGGGGGCACGGTCTTATCCCCCCTGGCTGCGGGCTGGATTTTTTTCGTGTTTTTCGGGAAAACTTTCTCGAACAAACGTTGCAACTTCCGCCGGACTGTGGTATACTGGCCGCAAAGCGGCCGAAATCCCCGGATTCCACCCCCTCCCCCGCCCGGCGGGAATTCCCCGCAGAACGCCAAACAAGGAGACGCCTATGCCGAACTTTCAAGTCGTTTCTGAATACCAGCCCTCCGGCGACCAGCCGGAGGCCATTGCCGCCCTGGCCAGGGGCATCGAGAACGGGCTGAAGGAGCAGGTGCTCCTGGGTGTCACGGGCTCCGGAAAAACCTTCACCATGGCCAAGGTCATTGAGGCGGTCCAGCGGCCCACCCTGGTGCTGGCCCACAACAAGACGCTGGCGGCCCAGCTGTGCGCGGAGTTCAAGGAGTTCTTCCCCCACAACGCCGTGGAGTACTTCGTGAGCTACTACGACTACTACCAGCCGGAGGCGTACATCCCCCACACGGACACCTATATCGCCAAGGACGCCTCCACCAACGACGAGATCGACCGCCTGCGGCTCTCCGCCACCTGCGCCCTGCTGGAGCGGCGGGACGTGATCGTGGTGGCCTCCGTCAGCTGCATCTACGGTCTGGGGGAGCCCGATGATTTTGCCAAGCTGGTCATCTCCCTGCGGACCGGGGCGGAGTGGAACCGGGACGAACTGCTGCGCCGCCTGGTGGAGAACCGCTACGAGCGCAACGACATCGCCTTTGAGCGCAATATGTTCCGGGTCCGGGGGGACACGGTGGAGATCTACCCCGCCTATTACAAGGACCACGCCGTCCGGGTGGAGTTCTTCGGGGATGAGATCGAGAAGATCAGCGACTTCTCCCCCGTCACCGGCTCCGTGAACCGGGTGCTGAACCACATCGCCATCTACCCCGCCAGCCACTACGTCACCACCAAGGACAAGATGGACCGGGCCATCGGGGAGATCCGGCGGGAGCTGGAGGCCCAGGTCAGCGCCTTCACGGAGGCCAATCAACTGGTGGAGGCCCAGCGCATCCGCCAGCGGACGGAATACGACATGGAGATGATGCAGGAGCTGGGCTACTGCTCCGGCATTGAGAACTACTCCCGGGTCATCTCCGAGCGCCCCGTGGGCTCCGCCCCCATGACGCTGCTGGACTTCTTCCCCGACGATTTCCTCCTCCTGGTAGACGAGAGCCACGTGACGCTGCCCCAGGTCCGGGCCATGTACAACGGCGACCACGCCCGGAAGGACTCCCTGGTGCGTTACGGCTTCCGCCTCCCCTGCGCCTACGACAACCGCCCCCTGAAATTCGAGGAATTCGAGGCGCGGATCGGGCAGGCCGTCTTCGTCTCCGCCACGCCGGGCCCCTACGAGCGGGAGCGGGCGGACCAGGTGGTGGAGCAGGTGATCCGCCCCACGGGCCTGCTGGACCCCAGGGTGGAGGTCCGCCCCGTCACCGGCCAGATCGACGATCTGATGGAGGAGATCAGCGCCCGGGCCGCCCGGAAGGAGCGGGTGCTGGTGACCACCCTCACCAAGAAGATGGCGGAGGACCTGACGGAGTACTTCAAAAACGCCGGCATCAAGGTGCGCTACATGCACTCCGACGTGCAGACCATCGAGCGGATGGAGATCATCCGGGACCTGCGTCTGGGGGAGTTCGACGTTTTGGTGGGCATCAACCTGCTGCGGGAGGGCCTGGATCTGCCGGAGGTGAGCCTGGTGGCCATTCTGGACGCGGACAAGGAGGGCTTCCTCCGGTCCGAGACCTCCCTGATCCAGACCATCGGCCGGGCGGCGAGAAACGCCGAGGGCTTGGTAATTCTATACGCCGACGAAATCACCCCCTCCATGCGGGCGGCCATGGACGAGACCGAGCGCCGCCGGGGGATTCAGGACCGGTTCAACCGGGAGCACGGCATCGTGCCCAAGACCATCATCAAGGGCGTCCGGGAGGTGCTGGAGATCTCCAAGAGCTCTGCGGAGGAGACGGGGCGGAAGCGTCGGAAGCTGAGCCAGCAGGAGCGGGCCGCCGAGATCCAGCGTTTGGAGAAGGAGATGAAGGAGGCCAGCAAGATGCTGGAGTTCGAGTACGCCGCCGTCCTGCGGGACCGCATCATCGAGCTGCGGGGCGAAGCATAAGAGCCTGTTTAATATCTCCCCGCGCATGTCTTGGCGGCGTATTTTCCGCCCTGACTGCGTTAAAAATCCTTGCCATCCGTCAGGATGCCTGCGAATTTTTGCCTTGCAGGGCAAAAAATCCACTCGCCAATCCATACACGTCGAGATATTAAACAGGCTCTAAAGTTTTCGTCCACCTTTTTCAAAAGGGGGCAGGGGTCAAGGGGGCGGCGCCCCCTTGCGGGGTGCAGGGGCAGCGCCCCTGCGGACACGGCGCAAGGCCGCCGCAAAAAAGGTGCAAAAAGGAGCAAAAAAGTGCAATACGACTGGTTAGACGAATACCTCCTCTCCCTCCCCGGGGCGGAGAAGGACTACAAACCGGAGTGGCAGTGGTTCCGCTACATGGTCCGGGGCAAGCTCTTTGCCGCCGTCTGCTCTCCCAGGGGGATGAAGGACGCGGCGTACAACGGCCACGACCTGGTGAATCTCAAGTGCGGCCCGGCGGAGGCGGAGCTGCTGCGGGCCCAGTACCCGGAAATTCTGCCCGGCTTCTACTGCGACAAGCGCCTGTGGATCGCGTGCCTCCTGGACGGGGATTTGCCGGATGAACTTTTGCGGGATCTCTGCGGGAAATCCCACCGCCTGGTCACGGCGAAGCTGCCGAAATACGTACAAAAAGAGCTGGGCCTGTGAGGCCCCGGAGGAACTGCAACATGGCGAAGCAAAAAGAGGAAAAGACCAATGTCATGCGGATTCTGGACCAAAAAAAGATCCCCTACACCGCCCGGTTCTACGAGGAGGACCGGGGTCCGGAGGGGACCCGGGAGTATGGCGTCCACGTGGCCCAGGCTCTGGGGCAGGACCCGGCCAGGGGCTTTAAGACTCTGGCTGCCCGAGGGGCGTCCAAAGGGATATACGTCTTCGAGGTGCCTGTGGGGGAGAATTTGGACCTGAAAAAAGCCGCCAAGGCGGTGGGTGAGAAGTCCATAGAGCTGCTCCATGTGGCGGAGATCCAAGGGATTACCGGCTATATTCGGGGCGGGTGCAGCCCCGTGGGCATGAAAAAGCAGTATCCCACGGTGTTCCACGAGACCGTGCTGGACTATGAGACCATCTACATCTCCGCCGGGCGGATCGGCGCCCAGGTGGAGCTGGCGCCCCAGGCGCTGGTGGAACTGCTCCGGGCGGAGGTGGCGGATATTATTCTATAGCCCATAGATGGGAGGGCCGGCCTGCGGCCGGGGGCGGGGATTCTGCCATGATGATGGCCTGGCAATGCACCCCCCATTTTCTCTTTTCGGTTGCGCCGAAAAGAGAAAACGGGCCGTGCACGGTCCAAAAGAGAAAAGACGCTTGGGCGAGAACTTGACCGGAGGTCAAGTTTCGCCATGTACGAGAGTTGTTCCCGCCCAGTGCCCAGGTATGTCGGGAGTCTTCTGCCGGCGCGCGCCGGACCACCCAGTAGAAGGTCTCTTGGGCCGCGTGGAGAGACTTCCGACAGAGACTGTTAGGGAGGTTCCGGACACCCTGCCCTCCTCTTTCCGCTGCCGCTGCCCTGGTGCTTGTTTAGGTTTGCTCCGGGCGGAGGTGGTGGAGGGCTCCGCAGAGGGACAGGCCCAGGTGCAGGCCAATGGTGAAGGCGTCCAGGGACCACTGGTAGTAGTTCTCCTTGAATACGTCCACCAGTCTGTCCTGATCCCTCTCCGTCAACGGAATCTTTGCAGTTACCTCTTTCAGGGCCTCCGGATCAAAATTTTCTGCGTCCCCCAGAATGGCGTCACAATAGAGACTTAAAATCCTTTGATCTATACTTTTCATCGCATACACCTCACGAAGAACTTTAAATGTTCTATTTGCATTATAGAACATTTAAAGTTCGCTGTCAAGGAGAAAATATGGACCCACTACAACAACTTGGGAGCAGACTTCGCGCCCTTCGGAAAGAGAAAGCGCTCATTCAGCGTCAAATGGCGGAGTTTCTAAACATTACAGATGTACACTACCGGCGAATAGAAGCCGGAAAAGTTAACATTCCCACCTTGACATTATGCACATTGGCAGATTATTTTGAAGTAAGTACAGACTACCTGCTAGGCCGAACCGATGACCGAAAAAACCGCCAGGGCAGCGCTTAGCGAAGCGGAAAGCGCGGAATTAGGAGAGGAGACCGTCCGACAACCACCCGACAGTCTCCGCCGGAAGTCTCTCCACGCGGGCCAAGAGTCCTTCTACTGAGCAGTCCGGCGCGCGCCGGCAGGGGCCCGCAGGTCTCTGCCCAAACCGGGCGGGGAGAACCCCCGTACATTGGCAAACTGGACCGGAGGTCCAGTTTGCCACAGCGTCTTTTTCTCTTTTGGACCGTGCACGGCCCGTTTTCTCTTTTTCTGCGCCCAGAAAAAGAGAAAATGGGGGGTGCAAAAGCACCAGCCATCTTCATGGCTGAAATCCCTCAGAAGGAGCTTCCTATGCAGGATAAAATCATCGTCAAAGGCGCCCGCGCCAACAATCTGAAGAACGTCGATGTCACGATCCCCCGTGACAAGCTGGTGGTCATGACCGGCCTCTCCGGCTCCGGCAAGTCCTCCCTGGCCTTCGATACCATCTACGCCGAGGGCCAGCGGCGGTACGTGGAATCCCTGAGTTCCTACGCCCGGATGTTCCTGGGCCAGATGGAGAAGCCCGACGTGGACTATATCGAGGGCCTCTCCCCCGCCATCTCCATCGACCAGAAAACCACCTCCAAAAATCCCCGGTCCACCGTGGGCACCGTCACCGAAATCTACGACTACCTCCGCCTCCTCTGGGCCCGGGTGGGCACCCCCCACTGCCCCAAGTGCGGCAGGGAGATCAAGCAGCAGACCATCGACCAGATCATCGACCAGGTCCTGGCCCTGCCGGAGGGCACCCGCGTCCAGATCATGGCCCCGGTGATCCGGGGGAAAAAGGGCGAGCATGTGAAGGTCCTCGAGGACGCCAAGCGCTCCGGCTACGTCCGTGTCCGGGCCGACGGGAACCTCTACGAGCTGGACGAGGAAATCAAGCTGGAGAAAAATAAAAAGCACACCATCGAGGTCGTCGTGGACCGCCTCATCATCCGCCCCGACATCCAGCAGCGGCTCACCGACAGCGTGGAGACCGCCGTCTCCCTCTCCGGCGGCCTGGTGGTGGTGAACCTCCTGCGGGAGGAACAGGACCTGATGTTCTCCCAGAACTACGCCTGTGAGGACTGCGGCATCTCCATCGAGGAGCTGACCCCACGGATGTTCTCCTTCAACAACCCCTTCGGCGCCTGCCCCTCCTGCACGGGCCTGGGGAGCCAGCTGAAGGTGGACGCCGCCCTGGTGGTGCCGGACCCCGGGAAGTCCATCCTGGAGGGGGCCATCCAGGCCAGCGGCTGGGGCAATATCCGCTCCGACGGGATCTCCCGGATGTACTTCGAGGCCCTGTCCAAAAAGTACCGCTTCTCCCTCACCGACCCCTGGGAGACCCTCAGCGACGAGGTGCGGGAGATCATCCTCTACGGCACCAAGGGGGAGAAGCTGGAGCTCCACTACGACCAGCCCCGGGGCAAGGGGGTCCTCTACCAGCCCTTTGAGGGCATCTGCAACAACGTGGAACGCCGCTACCGGGAGACGCAGTCCGACGCCAGCAAGAAGGAGCTGGAGGAGCTGATGAGCGAATGCCCCTGCCCCTCCTGCAAGGGGATGCGGCTGAAAAAGGAGTCCTTGGCGGTAACCGTGGGAGAGATGGACATCTACAGCTATACGAAGCTCTCCGTGGTGGACGGCCTGGCCTGGGCGGAGCGGCTGGAGCTGACAGACCAGCAGCACCTGATCGCCGACCGGATTCTCAAGGAGATCCGGTCCCGGCTGGGCTTCCTCCAGTCCGTGGGCCTGGGCTACCTGACCCTGAGCCGCAGCGCCGGGACCCTCTCCGGCGGCGAGAGCCAGCGCATCCGTCTGGCTACCCAGATCGGCTCCTCCCTGATGGGGGTGCTGTATATCCTGGACGAGCCCTCCATCGGCCTGCACCAGCGGGACAACGACAAGCTCCTGGCCACCCTGCGGAACCTGCGGGACCTGGGCAACACCCTTCTGGTTGTGGAGCACGACGAGGACACCATGCGCTCGGCGGACTACCTCATTGACATTGGCCCCGGCGCCGGCATCCACGGCGGCCAGGTCATCGCCGCGGGCACGCCGGAGGAGGTCATGGCCAACCCGGACTCCCTGACGGGCCAGTATCTCTCCGGGAAGCGGACCATCCCCGTGCCCGAAACCCGCCGGAAGGGCAGCGGCAAGGTTCTGAGCGTGGTGGGCGCGGAGGAGAACAACCTCCGGCACATCGACGTCACCTTCCCCCTGGGCACCTTCACGGTGGTCACCGGCGTGTCCGGCAGCGGCAAGTCATCCCTGGTAAACGAGGTGCTCTTCAAGCGCCTGGGGGCGGAGCTGATGCGGATGAAGGTCCACCCCGGCAAGTGCGCGCGGATCGAGGGCATCGAGGCCTTGGACAAGGTGGTCAACATTGACCAGAGCCCCATCGGGCGGACCCCCCGGTCCAACCCCGCCACCTACACCGGCCTCTTCAACGACATCCGGGAGCTGTTCTCCTCCACCCAGGAGGCCAAGTCCAGGGGCTACGGCCCGGGACGGTTCAGCTTCAACGTCCGGGGCGGCCGGTGTGAGGCCTGCTCCGGCGACGGCGTGCTGAAGATCGAGATGCACTTCCTGCCGGACATCTTCGTCCCCTGCGAGGTCTGCAAGGGCAAGCGGTACAACCGGGAGACCCTGGAGGTCCGCTACAAGGGGAAAAACATCGCCGAGGTGCTGGAGATGACGGTGGACGAGGCCCTGGACTTCTTCGCCGCCCTGCCCAAGATCCGCAACAAGCTCCAGACCCTCCAGGACGTGGGCCTGGGCTATGTGAAGCTGGGCCAGCCCTCCACGGAGCTCTCCGGCGGCGAGGCCCAGCGGGTGAAGCTGGCCACGGAGCTCTCGAAAATCGCCACGGGCCGGACCATCTATATCCTGGACGAGCCTACTACGGGCCTCCACAGCGACGACGTGCGCAAGCTCCTGGAGGTGCTCCAGCGGCTGGCGGACAGCGGAAACACCGTGGTGGTCATCGAGCACAACCTGGATGTCATCAAGTGCGCCGACCACCTGATCGACCTGGGCCCCGAGGGGGGCGACGGCGGCGGGACCGTGGTGGTCACCGGCACGCCGGAGGAGGTCGCGGCCTGCGAGGCGTCCTATACGGGGCAGTATTTGAAGCGGATGCTGGGGCGATGAGCGTTTTCAAAGAGTTCACTCCTCAGATAGGTGATTTAATAATGTCTAAATATTTATCCCATGAATTTATAATATATCATTAAATGATATTTGTCAAGGAGTTTTTTATGACAACACTTCAAATCATGGGGACACGGCTGAAGCTCTTGAGAAATGAGAGACGCATTTATCAGCGGGAAATGGCTGATCTGCTGAAGGTCACGCAGGCTCATTATCAGAAGATTGAATCAGGAAAGATCAACATTCCCACCTTGACATTGTACACGCTGGCGCGGTATTTTGGAGTCAGTACGGATTACTTGCTGGGACTATCCGATGAGCGCCCCGCTCCGCCGGAATGGCCCTTTTGGGCGCCGCAGATGCCCGAAAGCCATCAAAATGAAAAGCCCCTTGCGGAAAAGAATTGCTTAACAGAAGAAAGTTGAGGATCACCTGATGAACGAAATCAAGAACACTGCCATGATCACCGTCTGCGGACGGCCCAATGTGGGGAAATCCAGCCTCACCAACGCCCTGGTGGGCGAAAAAATCGCCATCGTCTCCAACAAGGCCCAGACCACCCGGAACCGGATCTACGGCGTGGTGAACCGGGGGGATACCCAGTATATCCTCCTGGACACCCCCGGCCTCCACCGGCCCAAGTCCGCCCTGGGGGAGTATATGGTGAAGACCGTCACCGCCAGCCTCAGCGACGTGGACTGCGCCCTGCTGCTGGTGGAGCCCATTCCCCACGTGGGCGGGCCGGAGAAGGCCCTGATTGACCGAATCCGGGAGGAGCGCATCCCCTGCATCCTGGCCGTCAACAAGATTGACACCGTGGAGCCGGCGGCGCTGCTGCCGGTGATCGCCGCCTACCACGAGGCCTGGAACGGGTTTGACGCCATCATCCCCCTCTCCGCCCACAGCGGCAGCGGCCTGGAGGACCTGATGACGGAGCTGCGGAAGTACGCCTCGGAGGGCCCCCAGCTGTTCCCGGACGGCCAGACCAGCGACCAGCCGGAGCGGCAGGTCATGGGGGAGCTGCTGCGGGAGAAGCTGCTGCTGTGCCTGGACAAGGAGATCCCCCACGGCACCGCTGTGGAGATTGAGAAGTTCTCGGAGCGGGATACCGGCGTTGTTGACATGGGCGCCGTGATTTACTGTGAAAAGGCCAGCCACAAGGGCATCATCATCGGCAAGCAGGGGGCCATGCTGAAAAAAATCAGCTCTCTGGCCCGGCAGGACATGGAGAAATTCATGGGAACCAAAATCTACCTGGAGACCTGGGTGAAGGTGAAGGAGAACTGGCGGGACAACGTGAACTACGTCCGGAGTCTGGGCTACCGGGAGGACTGAGCCGATGCGGGCGGCGGCAAAGTGCCCTTGGGCTACCGTCTTTCCAAAGGGAGATCCGGTCTGTCGTGAGCGGGAGGGCCTGGCCAGGGGTCCAGGCCCTCCCGGTCCTGCCGTCCTAAATCTTGCGGAAAGACGGGCGGCTGCTCGCCGCCCCTGCCGGGCTCGCAGAAACCACCGTAAAATGCGCGTTGGGACACGCCCCGAAAACAGGCCGGCAGAACGGTCCCGTTAGGCCTTGTTTGATAATCGGCGAAATGCCCAACAGCGAGAGATGTTTTACCCAAAGGGCATGTGATATCCGTAAGAGCCTGTTTAAAATCTCGACGTGTATGGATTGGCGAGTGGATTTTTTGCCCTGCAAGGCAAAAATCCG
>JAAWIL010000072.1 GCA_022796315.1 Oscillibacter sp.
CCGCAGGCATCCTGACGGATGGCAAGGATTTTTAACGCAGTCAGGGCGGATAATACGCCGCCAAGACATGCGCGGGGAGATTTTAAACAGGCTCTTACACCAAAACCCGCAGGGCAATCACTCCCGCCAGGATCAGCGCGCCGAAGAACAGGGCCAGGTAGTCCCGCCGCTGGTACTTCAGCACATGGAGCTTCGTCCGTCCCTCGCCACCGTGGTAGCACCGGCACTCCATGGCCGTGGCCAGCTCGTCGGCCCGGCGGAAGGCGCTGATAAACAGCGGCACCAGGATCGGGATCATGGCCTTGGCCCGCTGGAGGAGGTTCCCGCTCTCAAAATCCGCCCCCCGGGCCTTCTGGGCGGACATGATCTTGTCCGTCTCCTCGATCAGGGTTGGGATGAACCGCAGGGCGATGGACATCATCATGGCCAGCTCATGGACCGGCACATGGAACCGCTTCAGCCCGTTCAGCAGCCGCTCCAGCCCGTCGGTGAGGCTGATGGGGCTGGTGGTGTAGGTCATCAGGAACGTGCCCATAATCAGCAGCATGATCCGCAGGACCATGTACACGGCGTTGATGAGGCCGCTTTTGCTCACATGGAGAACGCCCCACTGGAAGAGGTACTCCTCTCCGGGGGTAAAGAACAGGTTCAGCAGGCCGGTGAACACGATGATGAACAGCACCGGCTTCAAGCCCCGCACCAGGGCCCGGAGTCCCACCTTGGAGATCCGGACGCACACCGCCAGGGTCAGCGCCATGAGGGCATAGGCAATCACGCCCCTGGCGGTGAACAGGGCGATAATATACAGCAGCACCAGCAGGATCTTGGTCCTGGGGTCCAGCTTGTGGGCCGCGGTGGTTCCTGGGAAGTACTGGCCCAGGGTAATATCCTTCAGCATCCGCCGGCCCTCCCTCTCAGCGCCAGCAGCTGCCGCTCCAGCGCCTCCACGGTATAGACCGCCGGGTCCACGTCCAGTCCCCGCTCCCGCAGGGCCATGGCGACGCGGGTCACCTCCGGCACGTCCAGCCCGGCGGAGAGCAGCTCCCCGCTCCGGGTGAAGATCTCCGCCGGCGTGCCGCTCATAAGGATCTTGGCCCGCTTCAGCACCAGAATCCGGTCCGTGTTCTGGGCGATCTCGTCCATGCTGTGGCTCACTAGGATGACGGTGGTCTTCCGGTTGCGGTGGAAGTCCCGGATGTTGGCCATCAGGTTCTCCCGGCCCGCCGGGTCCAGGCCCGCCGTGGGCTCGTCCAGAATCAGCACCTCCGGCTCCATGGCCAGCACACCGGCCAGGGCCACCCGGCGCTTCTGGCCTCCGGAGAGCTCAAAGGGGGACTTGTCCAGCTGCTCATCCCGGACGCCCACCAGGCGGGCGGCCTCCCGGACGCTGCGGTCCAGGGCCTCCCCGGTCTTGCCCTGGTTTGCGGGGCCGAAGGCGATGTCCTTGTAGACCGTCTCCTCGAAGAGCTGGTACTCCGGGTACTGGAACACCAAGCCCACCCGGAAACGAACCTCCCGGATCTTCTTCGGCTCCGCCCAGATGTCCCTCCCATTCAGGAGGATCTGGCCGGAGGTGGGCTTCAGCAGGCCGTTGAGATGCTGGATCAAGGTGGACTTTCCGGAGCCGGTATGCCCGATGATGCCGAGGAATTCCCCGGGATAGACCTCAAAGCTCAGGTCCTCCACGGCGCTGCGCTGAAAGGGCGTACCGGCGCCGTAGGTGTGGGTCAGGTGTTTCACTTGTATGATTGGCTGCAAATGTTCCACAGTTGTCGTCCTTCCGGGCAGTTTTGAGGGGGAATGGGAGAGGAGACGCCTTTGGGGGCGCTCCTTTTTTCGTGCTTTTTCTCTTTTTCTGCTTTCTCTGCTTCTTCGCGTTTTTTTATTGCGATGGTTCCGCAGGGGCTCTGCCCCTGCACCCCGCCACCTTTTGAAAAAGGTGGACGAAAACTTTTTCTAGCGGTTCCTCAGGGCCGCCGCGATCTCGCCGGCGCACTCCTCCACCGTCAGCGCACCCAGGGACACCTCCCAGCCTCCGCGCCGCAGGCGGTCCAGCAGATCCACCGTGTCCGGCGCCGTCAGACCCATGGCCCGCAGGCGGCCCACCTGGGCGAAGATCTCCCGGGGCGTGCCGTCCATAGCGACGGTTCCGCCGTCCATCACCACCACCCGATCCGCCTCCTCCGCCTCGCTCATGTGGTGGGTGATGAGGACCACCGTGATCCCCTTCTCCCGGTTCAGCCGGTGGATCGTGGTCAATACCTCCTGTCTCCCCCTGGGGTCCAGCATGGCGGTGGCCTCGTCCAGCACGATGCACTCCGGCTCCATGGCCAGCACGCCGGCAATGGCAATTCTCTGCTTCTGCCCGCCGGAGAGCAGGTGGGGCGCGTGGGTGACAAATTCGCTCATGCCCACCGCGGCCAGGGCGCCGTCCACCTTCCGGCGGATCTCCTCCGAGGGCACCCCCAGGTTCTCCGGCGCAAAGGCCACGTCCTCTTCCACCACGTTGGCCACAATCTGGTTGTCCGGGTTCTGGAACACCATCCCCACCCGCTGGCGGATGGCCAGCAGGAGGGACTCGTCGCGGGTGTCCATGTTTTGGACGTACACCGTTCCGCCGGCGGGCAGCAGCACCGCGTTGAACGTCTTGGCCAGCGTCGATTTCCCGGAGCCGTTGTGGCCCAGGATCACCACAAAGCTGCCCTGCTCGATCTGGATATCCACGCCCCGCAGGACGTCTTTGGGGGTCTCCCCCTCCTCCGCCGGGTAGGCGAAGCGCAGGGCCTCTGTTCGGATCATCTCACTCATGGCGTCACCTCATTCTCCGCACACGGAATCTCTTCGCGCACCCAGGGGCCAGACGCCGCAGCGCCCGCCGCCAGCGCCAATGCCGCCGCAACTCCCGGCAGCATCCGCTCCGGATATTCCTTCCGAACCGAAAGGCCGGAAGGAATCTGTGCCATGTTTTGCGGCTGCCGCCATTTGTGGCTGCGCGCAAACCGGCTCAAATCAAATGTACGATTTCCGAATGTAACATTCGGCAATCATACCGCAGAACGCGGGTCAGGCAGGTCATAGGAACGCTCATAGACCGCCTCTTTTTCTATTCGCTGCACCACCGGCCCGTGGCTCCGCAGGGCAGGGCCAGGCCCGTCTCCGTCACCGGCAGGCCCAGCTCGTCCCAGGAGCATGTTCCGCCGTATTTGGACCCCACCAGGAGGTGGAGCAGATATCCCAGCACCGACGGGGCCAAGCCCGTGGTGTAGGAGTTGATGAGCACAAAGAGGGGCTTGTCCGACAGCACCCCGGCGCAGAGCTTCACGAAGTCATAGAGGTTCTCCTCCAGCTTCCACACCTCGCCTCCCGGTCCCCGGCCATAGCTGGGGGGGTCCATGATGATGGCGTCATACTGCTTCCCCCGGCGGATCTCCCGCTCCACGAACTTGCCGCAGTCATCAATGATCCACCGGATGGGGGCGTCCTCCAGGCCGGAGAGCTTCGCGTTCTCCCGGGCCCAGGCCACCATGCCCTTGGCCGCGTCCACGTGGCACACGCTGGCCCCGGCCTTGGCGCAGGCCACGCTGGCCCCGCCGGTGTAGGCGAAGAGGTTCAGCACCCGGATGGGCCGGCCGGCGGAGCGGATCTTGTCCATGACAAAATCCCAGTTCACCGCCTGCTCGGGGAAGAGGCCGGTATGCTTGAAGTTCATGGGCTTGACCTGAAAGGTCAGCTCCTCGTATTGGACGCGCCAGCTCTCCGGCAGAGCCTTCTTCTCCCAGCGGCCGCCGCCGGACTGGGACCGCAGGTATCGCCCTCCGGCCCGCTTCCAGGCGGGATGCTTTCTGGGGGATTCCCAGATGGCCTGGGGGTCCGGCCGCACCAGGAACTGCTCTCCCCAGCGCTCCAGCTTCTCCCCGCCGCCGCAGTCCAGCAGTTCATAATCCCGCCATTGATCCGCGATCCACATGGCCCGTCCTCCGTTCTTTGTATGGTCTCGTCAAGGCGCCCGAAAAGAGGCGCACGTCTTCTTTTCCGCCGCGCTGAGTATAATCGCATTATTATACCGCCGGAGAGGACCGTTCGTCAATTCCTTTTCTGCGGGAGGATCTGTCGAATTCCGCCTCAGCGGGGAAACCGGCAGGGACAGCGCGCCCTCCGGCGCCGTCGATGGCTGCCGGCAGACGCGCTGTCCCTGTCAGCGCAAAGCCCTCTATTCCGATCCGGCGCGGGACGGAGATCTTCACGGCGCCGCCGGCCGCCTCACCGGTACGCCGCGGAGGTCTTCCAGTATTCGTTGGACTCGGTAATGGCCCGGTGGGCCATCTCCCCATCCCGGCCGCGCAGCGCACGGTAGATCTTCACATGGGAGGAATCCGCCGCGGCGCCGGTGTCCTGGTGCTTGTGGGACGCGGTCAGAAAGGGCACAAAATACTCCATCAGCTGATTGTACACCGTCTCAAAGACCACGTTGCCGCACTGGCGGCCCAGAATCCTGTGATAGGCCACATCGTTTTGCACAAAGCGCTCCAGCTCCGCCCGGCTCTCCTGTAAATTCCGCAGCTCCTGGAGATTCTCCTCCAAGAGCTCCAGCGTCGCCGTCCGGCGCTGTTCATCGGCCAGGATCAGCTCCACAATGTCAAACTCCACCTTCTCCCGGAACACCGCCAGAGACTCCACATTGGGCTGGAGGATCAGCATGGGAAAGATCATGGGGTTGATGCTGCTGCTGAGCTCGGTACAGACATAGGTGCCGTCCCCTACGCGGACATCCACCACGCCGCAGACGCTGAACACCTTCATGGCCGAGCGGACGGAGCCCCGGCTGACACCCAGCAGCCCGGCAAGCTCCTCCTCGTTCGGCAGCCGGTCCCCCGGTTTCAAATCCCCCTTCAGCAGAAGATTCTTGATGGATTCAATCACATAATCCACCGCAGAAACCTGCTGCTTTTTCTGAACGGAGAACATTTCCGCACACTCCTCCCTCCGGTTATTTGCGACGCCATGATAAAAAGAATCCAACGGATTCTTCTCCACTGTACTAACTGCAATCACGGGCTATCATACCACAGGCTTTTCCAAAGATCAAGGGCACGGGAGCGTCCAAACGCGCATTTTATGGCAATTTCTGCGGACCATGTAGGGGCGGCAACCTGCCGCCCGTCCCTCCCCAACCTCCGGATCTCCCTCGTAGGGCCCGGACCCCCGGCCGGGCCATCCCCCCAACCTCCGGATCTCCCCTTGAACAGGCGGTTGATCACCGCCCCTACATAAAATCTCCCAATGGGACACACCCTCTCTGCCAAAGAAATCTCCGGCATCCAAGGGATGCCGGGGACCCTTCAAAACATCCCCTTCGCGGACTTCTTAAAAAGAATCCACGCCGCGAAGCAGGAAGAGGAGAAGAGAGAGAAGATCGGGAGGTACTCAGTACTTTTCGGGGAAGAACAGCCGGCCCGTTTCGTCGTCGGTCGGCTTGCCCGCGGCAGTGCCGATGAGGAAGCAGACCAGAGCCACCACGATGCCGATGCTGATCTGGTGGAACGTGCTGATCTTGATGCCCAGGGCCATGGTCACGCAGTAGGCCGCCAGGCCGCCCACCATGCCGCAGATGGCGCCGGTGGCATTGGCCTTTTTCCAGAAGAAGCCCAGAACCAGCGTCCAGAAGAACGCGGTCTGCAGTCCGCCAAAGGCAAACATGTTGATCCACACAATGATGCTGGGGGGAGAAATCGCGATCGCAACCGCCGCGATGCCCATGATGGCCGTGACAATCAGGGAGATGCTGGCCACCTTCTTCTGGTCAACCGCCTCCTTTTTCACCTCTTTGTGATGGAGATACATATCCTTCACAATGGCGGAGGAGCCGGAGATCAGCAGAGAGGAAATGGTGGACATGGTGGCGGCCAGAGGCCCAATGATGGTGAGGCCGGCCAGCAGGGGGTGCATATACTGGGAGATCAGAATCGGCACCACGGTATCGGTGGAACCCTCCACGGACGCCAGCACGCCCCGGGACAGCGTGCCCAGCATGTGCATGCCCACCATCATGGCGCCCACGACGATGGTGCCGTAAATCATGGCCTTATGCACGGACTTGGTGTCCTTGTAGCTCAGGCAGCGGACATTGGACTGGGGCAGGCCCAGAGTGCAGACGCCGCAGAGCATCCACTGGGTGATGTACAGCGGCAGGGGAATCGTGGGGATGCCGCCGCTCTCGGAGTAGGGGCTGAGCATATTGTTTCCTGTTCCGCTCTCCACAGCGGTGCGGGAGACCTCGTTGATGGTGGCTATGATATTCTCCATGCCGCCGCCCTTGGTGATTACCGCGTAACCCAGGCAGCACATGCCCACCAGCATGATGATGGCGCAGGCGGTGTCAGTGACCGCCACGGCGGTGAAGCCGCCCACGGTGGTATAGAGCACCACCACCGCCGCGAAGATCAGCAGCGCCGCCGTGTAGTCAATGCCCATGGCCGCAGAGAAGATCTGCGCGCCGCCGGTGAACTGGCCCAGCATGGTGGTGGTGAAGAACACGATGATCACCACCGCGGAGATGTTGGCCAGCGTCTCGGAGTGATACCGGGCGCGGATCACGTCGATGACGGTAACGGAATCGGTCCTGCGGCCGATAACCGCCATCTTCTTGCCCAGCACGCCCAGCACGATGAAGGCGGCCACCACCTGGGTGGAGGCGTAATACACCCACCCAAAGCCCTTCTCCCAGGCCACGCCGGGGCCGGAGAGGAAGGAGGACACGGAGGAGTATGTGGCAACCAGAGTCATGGCCAGCACGAAGCCGCCCAGGCTCCGGCCGCCGATGAAGTATTCCTTGGAGAAGTTCTGCGCCTTGGCGTCACTGGACTTCTTCTGAATGTAAAGGCCCATGCCCAGCAGGATCACGAAGAAGATGACAACCGGGGCCATTCTCATAAAAACATCCATGAATCAGCCCTCCTTCTTTCCAATGTCCTCTTCCTCAAGGTCGAAGTCCTTGAAGACTTTTTTCACCATCAGCGCCACCAGGACCATGGACAAAATCCAGGAACCAAAGCAGCTGAGAACAAACCAGGCGGGCATCCCCAGAATGGTCCACTCCGCGCCCCAGACGGCATAGACGCCAAAGCCGCTGAGGAACCAATAGACAATGATGATCGCCGCGACAATCCAGGTTGCCTTGGCCTCCTTGTTCATCTGGATAAACTTTTCCTTATAGGTCATTTTTTCCAAAACAATCCCTCCTATTTGTATAGATTCTGCGAACTTGCCGGTGCCTGCAGCGGGCCGGTCGGGACAGGGGGGGATTCGCGGGGCCGCGCTGCAAAACGATCTCTCTCTTCGATCCGTCTTCCTCCGGGTCCTGCCTGAAAAGCGTCAGGTCTCCCGCATATGGAAACCGCCCTGCGCGCCCTCGCGCACATAGCAGATCTCCCCGTCGATCATGGTCATATCCACCTGCAGCTCCACGATGCGCATGGGGTCCACTGCCAAAATGTCGCCGGACAGCACGATCATGTCCGCCAGCTTGCCCACCTCCAGGCTGCCCTTGATGTCCTCCTCGAAGGAGCTGTAGGCGCCGTTGAGGGTGGCAATCCGGATGGCCTCCATCACGGACACCGCCTGGGTGCGGTCGCACTGGATGTTCCGCACCCGGTCATAGCGGTTGACGGCGCCGTCCAGACACTCCAGGCCGAAGGGGCCGGAGGGCGCGTCGCTCTGGAGGGAGCACTTGATTCCGGCGTCCAGCATACTCTTCAGCGCGCCGAAGAACTTGTTCCGCTCCCCGTAGAAGCGCATGTAGCTGCCGCCGTTTTTCGCCACAATCCCGGCGTTCACCGAGGGGCAGATGTTCATCTTCGCCATCCGGTCGATGAGGTCCTGATCCACCAGGGTGCAGTGCTCAATGCGGTGGCGCAGATCCGGCCGGGGATTCGTCTCAAAGGCCTTCTCGTAGCCCTCCACCATGAACTCCACCGCGCCGTCGCCGATGGCGTGGGCGGAGGCCTGGCACTCGGCGTCGTTGAGCAGCTTGATGTACTCGGCCACCTCTTCCCGCTCCCAGGCCTTCTCCCGCAGCATGGCGGGGTCATGGGAGTAGGGCTCCCGGGTGTAGCAGGAGGGGCCGCTGGAACCGCCGTCAATCATGAACTTGCTGGTGCCGATCCGGAAATAGGCGTCGCCCAGGCCTGTCTGGAGACCCAGGGCCAGGAAATGGCTGTTGTCCTCCTTGGAAAAGGGCTTTCCGTAAATGCTGTGCAGCGCCATGTAGACCCGGGGCTTGAACCGCCGTTGCCGGCAGAGCTTCTGCATGGCGTGGTAGGAGGGCCGGTCGCAGGCGCCCATGTCATGGATCGAGGTGAGGCCCGCCTTCAGGAACAGATCGTTGGCGTACAGGGCGGCCTTCTCCATGGCCTCGGCGCTGTATCCCACCTTGCTCCACAGGAGAAACAGCGTCACGCCGTAGACCATGCCGGTGAGCCGTCCGTCCTTGACCTCAATGTCGTTTTCCGGGTACTTCTTCACGTCCTCCGGCGTCCTGACGCCGATGGTCTCCAGGGCCCTGGAGTTGAACATACACTTGTGGCCGCTGCCCTCCATGCACTGCACCGGGTTGTTGGGCGCCGCGGCGTCCAGCTCCTCGATGGTGGGGTCCCGGTTCTCCTTCAGGTTGGGGGCCTCATAGCCCCACATGGAGACCCATTCACCGTCCCCTTTGACGGTGAGGACCGCCTTGATCTTCTCCAGGATGTCCCCCACAGAGGACACCCGGCCGCCGAAGAGGCTGATCATGGGGGAGTCCAGGCTGTCTCCCAGCATTCCAATCAGGAAGGGATGGATGTGGGTGTCGATCATGCCGGGCATCAGCGTCCGGCCCTGGAGATCATAGACCTGCGTCTCCTCGCCGGTCAGATTGTCCAGGTCCTCGTTGGAACCCACAAAGACAATCCGGTTGCCCTTGACGCCGACGGCCTCCACCACATCGGAGCGCTCGTTTACCGTGATGACTCTGCCGTTGCGGAACGCCTGGTCCACATAGGAAAAATCAAAGTTCATGGGGTGCCTCCTTCATGTTGAATTTCAGTTGGGGGCGCGCTGGGGCACGGACGGCGGTTCTCCCCGCCGCCTCAAGGCTCTCAGAGCCTGTTTAATATCTCGACGTGTATGGATTGGCGAGTGGATTTTTTGCCCTGCAAGGCAAAAATCCGCAGGCATCCTGACGGATGGCAAG
>JAAWIL010000073.1 GCA_022796315.1 Oscillibacter sp.
TCAGGCTGTCGAAAAAGTGTTTTCGACAGCCTGCGTAAGTTTTCAGAACTTTTTTAAAGTTCTGAAAACTTATGATTTAAATGGCGCAGGGAACCCTTCCTGGGTTCCCCGCACACACCCCTCCTTCCCGTCAAAGAAATCTCCCCCGTTTTTCGACAAGCTGAGGGCGGGGCCAGCGGCCCCGCCCTGTTCTTATACTGTCTCTCCGCCGGAGACCTCCGGCGCTCCTCCGCCGTCGGAGGCCGCTTCGCCCTCCTGGGACGCGGCATCAGACGGCTGCTTCTCCTTTTCCAGGGCGCTCTTCCACTCCTTGGGGTGCTCCTTGGGCACCCGGGCGGCCATGGCCAGCTGGTAGCTCTGGAGGTCGTGCTCCATCAGGTATTGCAGATCCTCCGGGGGCACCTTGTCTCCCGCCATGATCCGGGCCGCGATCCGCTGGCAGATCCGCTGCTTTTTGAGCTCCTGCCCTGCGCCATTCTCCTCCTGCTCCTCTTTCTGCACCAGGTCCAGCTCCCACCAGTTCCGTTCCTTCTTCTCCGCCCGCTTCGCCTGCTCCGCCAGCAGCAGAGCGGCCGCCTGGCGGGACAGTGTCACCTGGTCCCTGCGGGGCGCTGCCTGTGCCGCTTTGGGCGCGGGTTTGGCGGCTGCCCCCGGCGCGGTCCGACTGCTCTGCCGTGCCCGTCTCACTGCTCCAAGTTCCATGTCTCCGCCTCCTGTTCAAAATCGTTCCTTGTTTAGAACTATCGGCAGAAAGATGGAAAACTTTACCCCGGGCGCGTAAATATTCCCTCCGAACGGAACGGCCGGAAGGAATCTGTGCCATGTTTTGCGGCTGCCGCCCGCTCAAATCCGGCTTCCAGGCACCCGTAAAAAATAGATTTCCACAAACACCTTCCAATCCGGCAGGGCCCCGCCCCTACGGCGGCGCCCGATGATCAAATTCGCATTTGGATGCCCCATCCGGATCTCCCCCTTGCCAAGGGACCCGCCTTGTGGTATTCTGAATGGCATTACACCCCCTCTGGAAAGGAGCCGCCTATGGGTCAGCATCCGAAAAAATCCTATAAAAAAGCCTTCCGCTCCGCTATGGAGCGGGAACTGCGGGAGCACAAAAGCTCCTTCATCGTCTTCTACACTCTGCGCATTCTGGTAATCGTGGCCCTGGTGCGCCAGCTGATGCGGGGCAGCTATGAGAGCGCGTTCTTCTGCGTGCTGACGCTGCTGCTGCTCTATCTCCCCAGCTGGCTCCAGGTGAAGCTGCACATTGAGCTGCCCCCGCCCCTGGAGATCACCATCCTCTGCTTCATCTTTGCCGCAGAGATCCTGGGGGAGGTCAACGCCTACTATGAGCGGGTCCCCCACTGGGACACCATGCTCCACACCCTCAACGGCTTCCTGGCCGCGGCGGTGGGCTTCTCCCTGGTCATCCTGCTCAACGACGACGAGCGGCTGACCTTCGACCTCTCCCCCTTCTTCCTGGCGCTGACGGCCTTCTGCTTCTCCATGACCATCGGCGTGCTGTGGGAGTTCTTCGAGTTCTTTATGGACTGGTTCTTCCACACGGACATGCAGCGGGATACCGTGGTCTACGCCATCCACAGCGCCGCCCTGGACCCCACCCGCTCCAACATCGTCGTCACCATCCCGGAGATCCACGATGTGGTGATCAACGGGCAGAGCCTGGGCATGGGGGGATACCTGGACATCGGACTCATCGACACCATGAAGGATCTCTTTGTGAACTTCATCGGCGCCATGGTGTTCTCTGTCACCGGATTCTTCTACGCCAAGAGCAAGGGACGCCGGAAAACCCCGGCCCAGAGCTTTGTCCCCAGCCGGAAGACGGCGGAGCACGACTACCTGCGCCAGGCCGAGGAGGATCTCCCGCCGGAGGCGTAACGCCGGAGCCTGCGGGCGGACAGCCTCCGCGGCCGGGTCCCCCTGCTCACCTCCGTTCACTGGGGAGTCCCCGGAAAAACCAGCGGTCCCTGTCCTCCGCGTACCCGCCGTCCAGCACCCGGAAAGAGGCCTGGTCCGCGTCCAGCAGGCGGCTGCCCCAGAAGATCCTCTCGCCGTCGCCGGCGTAGCCGTTCCCCAGCAGGACAAAGGTCTGCGGCGCGGCGTCAAGGGGTCTGCCTTCTCCGAAAACCCGCGTCCCGTCGCTGGCATAGGCATCCCCCAGCGGCGTAAAGGCGGCGCCGTCCGCGTCCAGCAGCTCGCCGCGGTAAAACGCCAGCCTGCCGTCGCCGGCATAGCCGTCTCCCCAGACCTGAAACGCCTGCGCCCGGCATGACAGGGACTGCTCCCTCCAGAAGATGTGCCTGTCATCCCGGGCGTAGCCGTCCCCCAGCACGGCAAAGGACTGCACATCTGCCTTTTTCACCACTGTCTGCGCGTGATACACGTGCCGGTCGTCCTTCGCATAGCCGTCGGGCAGGAGCGTGAAGGCACCGGGGTTTTTACAGGCTCTCAGCCGGACCGCGTAAGGGGTGTCCGTGGAGCAGGTAAAAAAGTACACAAATTCCCTGTCCCGCCCGTACCCCTCCGGGCCGAACTGACCCATTCCGCTGTCCAGCACCTCAAAGGTCTCCGGATGGGCAACCTTGGCATCCCCATAGGGGGTGTAGATAACCTGATGATTCCCCAGATAGGCCGGATTCAGAATACGGAAGCCCTCCGGTGAGATCCCCCGCAGCAGCACGCCCCTCCGGTAAACCCGCTGCCGGTCCTTGATGAAGTCGTGGTTCAGCACCTCCATGGTGTCAGGGTCGATCTTCACCTTTCGGAAAATATGCTCGTAGGACTGCTGCTGCGGCAGGTAAGCCACCTCGCCGTCACACTCCCGATAGCCTGACGGCTTTCCGGCGCAGTCCTTCAGAATGCGGGCAAAGCCCATCGCGTTTCCCTCCCTTTTTTCAGCTCTCTGCCGTCTGCCGGCGCATCGGCGGTATTGTCCCGGAACGGTCCGGATTTGCCGAAGTCTTTCCTCCATGATACCAGACGGCGGCCTCCGCCGCAAGTCCCCCGTCCCCGCCGGTCCGCGCGCCGGCGCTCCTTCGCGCCCCCGGAATCCCCGGGGGCGTGTCGTTTTCCCCCGTCATAATCCCTCCCTGGGGCGCATAGGATGGAGCAACCAGAAGCGGGGGAGTGAAGCGCTTGAAAGAAAATATGGAGGAGCGGGCGGAGCGCCTGGCTCTTTACATCATAGAGAACCGGACCACGGTCCGCGCCGCCGCCCAGAAGTTCGGCATCAGCAAGAGCACCGTACACAAGGACATCTCGGAACGGCTGCCCCAGTTCAACGGAGCGCTGTACCGGCAGGTAAAAGAGGTGCTGGAGGTCAACAAGGCCCAGCGCCATATCCGGGGCGGCATCGCCACCCGTAACAAGTACCGCGGCGCCTGACGCCGCGCAAGGAGGGAATTCCTATGGCAAATCGTTCCGGCGGACGGGGCCGGCCGTCCCGTACCGTCCGTTCGTCCGGCACTCCGGCGTTTACGGAGCCGGAGGTCCGCCGCTGGCCCCACCCCATCGAGGGCGCCGCGCCCTCGGCCCGCCAGACGGCGCCCGCCGGACAGACGGACACCGCCCTGTACTACATCCACTGCGCCCTGTCCTATCAGAACCAGCTCCTGGCGGACATCAAGTCCCTCCTGGAGCAGCTGGCCGCGGACAGCGCACCGGCGGCGGGCGGGGACCCCCCCGGCGGAACTTGAGCGGAGCGCGGAGGGGCGGCTGCCGCAGCGGTCCCCAGGCGTTTCCGGCAGCCCGCGCGGCCGCGCCGGGAGCAAAGCGTCCCCCGGCAGATCGAAGGTCGCGGGGGCCGTTCCCCGGACGGGCCGGCGAACCCCTCACGCCCTGTCCCGGCGGGCCGCCGGGGGGACGGCGGTCCCCGCGCCAAAATTTTGTCGCAAAACGGGCCGCCGGACACGCTCCGCCGTGATTTTCCTCTTGTGTTTTGGCGGCGCCGGCCTTATAATGGGATGCGATATTATGTAACCCTGAGGAGGGCCGCCCGTTATGTCCAGAACCCGCAGACGCAGAAAAAAACGGAGTCTTAACCGCAATCTGGCTCTTCTTCTGCTTCTTTTGACCGCCGCCACAGCCTATGTCGGCTATCACACCATCTTCCAGCCCCTGGAGCAGCAGGCCCCGTCGCCGGCGCTCCCGGAGGACGGCGGCCCGGCGGAGCCCGCCAGCCTCACCGATCCGGAGGAGGAAATCCGCCGCTCCCACCTGGAGCGCAAACCGGATTTCTACACCATCCTGGTCTCCGGGGCCGACGACGGCAACGGCAACAGCGACACCAACATCCTGGTGGCCGTGGACACCGCCAACGGCTCCATCTACGGCGTCAGCATCCCCCGGGACACCAAGGCCACCATCAACGGCAAGAGCCGCAAGATCAATTACGCCTTCGGCTCCGGCGGCATGGAGCTCCTCTCACAGGTGGTCACCGAGCAGCTGGGCATCCCGGTGGACTACACCGTCCTGGTGAATCTCCAGGGCTTTGTGGCCCTGGTGGACGCCGTGGGCGGCGTCACCTTCAACGTCCCCATCGACATGCACTACGAGGACCCCTACCAGGACCTCTACATCCACATCCCCAAGGGGGTCCAGACCCTCAGCGGCGCGGACGCCTTGAAGGTGGTCCGCTTCCGGGAGGGCTACGCCTCCCAGGACATCGGCCGCATGGAAACCCAGCAGAACTTTTTAAAGGCCGTGGCCAAGCAGCTCCTAAAAGTGGACAACCTGGGCAAGATTGACCGCTTTGTGAAGATTTTCCACACCTACGTGGACACGGACCTGACCCTGAACAACCTGGCCTGGCTGGGCAAGGAGGCCATCGGCATGGGGGCGGAGGCGGTCGCCTTCTCCACCCTGCCCGGCGAATGGCACTCCCCCTATATCTACCTGGACCAGGACGCCGTGCTGGAGCTCATCAACCAACACCTCAACCCCTATGTGGAGGACCGTGTGCCGGAGGACCTGCACATTCCCTCCCGGTCGTAGGCGAGGCCGCCCGAAGGGGCGGACCGCCTGAGAGAAAGGAGCCACTGTGAAAAAACGCGCCGCCTCGCTGCTGCTGGCCATGAGCCTGCTGCTGTCTACCCCGGCCCTGGCCGCCCAGGACGGCGGCTTTGTCCGCAGCCGCACCTACGCCGGACAGTTCTCCGACCTGCCGGCAGACTCCGTATTCTATGACAACGTCGCCGCCCTCTATGAGTACGGCCTGTCCGTGGGCAAGGGCGACGGCACCTTCGGACTGACGGACTCCCTGACCGTGGGCCAGGCGGTGATCTTCGCCGGGCGCATCCGCAGCCTCTACCGCACCGGAGACGCCGAGGCCGGCCCCGCAGCCTATGGCGGCGGCGAGGGGGACGCCCCCGCCCTGCCCTATCTCCGCTATCTCCAGGCGGAGGAGGTCCTGGACCAGGCCCTGGACGGCGTGCTGGCCGCCCCCGCCACCCGGGCCCAGATGGCCCACGTGCTGGCAAACGTCCTGCCTGAGGAGGCCCTGCCTCCCGTCCACGACGCCCTGGTCACCGAGGCCTACGCCGCCCGGCGGGCCATTCCCGACGTCACGGAGTACACGCCCTTCCGTCAGGATATCCTGGCCCTGTACCGCAAGGGAATCTCCGTGGGCAGCGACGACGCCGGCTCCTTCCAGCCCGATGCCCGGATCACCCGGGGCGCCGCCGCAGCCATGCTGACCCGGATCGTGGACCCGGACCTGCGGGTCACGCCCCTGTGGCCCTCCGCCTCCAGCGCCCGGGGGACCACCTTGGCGGGGCTGGTGGAGCCCGGGACCTATGTCCCCTCCCCCGTCACCGGCACGGAGCTGGACCAGTCCATCCGCTTCATGCTCGCCTCCGGCAGCAACCAGCTGACCCTGCACTACCCCGGCCTCTCCGTGATCCAGGCCCGCAAGGTCATGGAGAACTCCCTTGCCGTGGTGAAGACCTACTGTGAACAGAGCTATAACAGCGTCACCTGCTCCTTCACGGCCCTGGGGGACCTGACCCTGACCTTCTCCGCCGCCGAACTGAGCCCGGAGCAGAACGCCCTCTGCCGGGAGGCCGCCCTCTCCGCCGCCATCACGGTTCACGACCGGCTGTGGGACGACGGGCTGCTGACGGAGGAGATGACCCAGTGGGAGAAGGCCAAGGTCTACTACGACTGGATCTGCGAGAACTGCACCTATGACTTCGAGGCCGGGGACACCTCCCTCAGCCACCTCCCCTACAGCCTGTTCGAGTACGGCACTGCCGTCTGCGACGGCTACACCGGGGCCTACAACCTCTTTTTGAAGATGGAGGGCATCCAGTGCATGGCCCTGTCCAACGAGAATCACATCTGGACCGTGGCGGACCTGGACGGCTCCATGGTCCACATCGACACCACCTGGGGCGACAGCGGCTCCCAGCCCAACGATTACTACTTCGCCATGACGCCGGAGCGCTCCTGGCGGGAGCACGCCTGGTGAGGCGGGAACCCATGCAGAAACCATCCGGCGCGCGGACCAGGTCCGCACGCCGGATGGTTGTCTTTCCAGGGACCAAAGCCCCGCGCCGCCGTCAAAGCTCCGTCCCCTCCCGCTCCAGGCAGTATAGGCCTGGTCAAACCACTTGAATTGTGCCGTGTTTTGCCTATGAAATCTACCGGCCGGCCGTTTCACGGCCCCTGGGGCCCATAGCGTCCCAGGGTTGAAAAGACGCATTCGCTTCTTTTCAGCTGCGGTAACTATAGGCCACCAGCAGATCCACCACCGTCCCGTAGGACTGGATGCCCCGCTCGTCGCCGTAGGCCTTCAGCAGGCCGTCATAGACCTTGTTGGACACCGTCTGGGCCACGCTCCCCCGGAACCGCTCCCAGTAGGCGTTGTTCTCCCGGAGGTCCGCCCGCACCGTCTCCGGCAGCGCGTTCCGGATGGCCCAGTAGCTCTCCGGGTCCTCCCGGTACAGGGCGTTGCCCAGGTACACGTAACCCGTCAGCCACCCGGAGTAGGCATAGACCGGGTCGCCGCTGCGAATGGCGGCCAGCACCCCCAGGAAGTTGCACTCCTGCTCCGAGGCGAAGCCCCGCTGATGCCCCAGCTCGTGGGCAACGGTGGCGGGCAGCATGCAGACCGGGCTGTCCACGTTCACATTGGCCTCCCCGGTATAGGCGCAGTAGAAGCCGGTGAAATCCATCCAGCTCATCAGGCGGGAGAAGGCCATGGGCTTGACTCCCTGGTCCGCGAAGGCCAGGAGGGGGTACTCCTCCTCAATCCCCCGGTAGACCTCCGGACTCTTATCCACAACCTCCCGCCAGGAGACCTCCAGGCAGCCCTCCCGGTCCCTGGGCACCTGGTCCGCCGCCTCCGCCAGCTGCCGGGCAAAGTCCTCCGTCACCGCCCGCAGCTCCTCCAGGGCCACCGGCTGGGCATAGAGCCCGGAGCGCTCCTGGAAGCTGTCGGTCCAGAAGTAGATCCCCCAGAGGAACCAGAAGAGGACATAGAGGCTCAGGGCGCAGTCCAGCGCCCCCAAAACCGCGCTGTAGATCCGGTCCCACCGCCTTCCCCTGGCCCGGATCACGGCGGCGGCGCTCCAGACAATATATGCCAGCGCCGCCAGAGCCGCCAGGACCCAGAGGATCTCCATGACGGAGATCTCCGTGCGGTAGCACAGTCTCCCCAGGGCCTGCCGCAGGGGAGTGATGATCCCGTCGGCCAGGGCGTTGGCCAGCGGTCCGCTCCCCCGGACGAGGTACGTACTCCCCAGCAGCGCCAGGGCGGCCAGAAGCCAGATGTGCAGTTGTCTATGTCTAAGGAACCATGTTCTCATCTGTCACTCCGCCGCCGTCTTCGACTGCTTACTCCTCCCGCCGCGCAGGCGCCGGGTCCGGCGGCGTCTCGCCGGTATAGGCCTCCGTCTCCACCGGAAGCCGCTTTTTCCGCAGCTGGACGCTCACCAGGAAGTCCGCCGCGCTGTAGATGCACGCGCACACCGGCACGGCGAAGAACATCCCCGCCACGCCGAAGAAGCTGCCGCCCACCAGGATCGCGAAGATCACCCACAGATTGGACAGCCCCGTCCGGTCCCCCAGGATCTTGGGGCCGATCACATTGCCGTCCAGCTGCTGTAAGGCCAGCACGAAGATCACAAAGTACAGCGCCTTTCGGGGGGAGGCCAGCAGGATCAGGAACGTGCTGGGAATCGCCCCCAGGAAGGGTCCGAAAAAGGGAATCACATTGGTCACGCCCACAAAGACCGACACCAGGGGCGTGTAGGGGAAATCCAGAATCGAGCACCCCAGGAAGCACAGCACGCCGATGATCAGGGAGTCCAGCAGCTTGCCCCGGACGAAGCCGGAGCAGATCCGGTCCGCCTTCCGGGCGCCTCGCAGAACCCAGTACACCTTCTCCTGGGCAAAGAGCACGCAGGCCAGCCGCTTTCCCTGGGCGGCGCAGATCTCCTTGGTGGCCAGGAAGTACAGCGACACCACAACGCCCACCAGCAGATCCCCGAAAAAGCGCACCACGCCGAACACGCCGCCGGAGACGATGCTCATCACCGTGGCCGCCTGGGGCAGCAGATCGTTGCGGAGCCAGCCGTTCATGGTGGCGTAATAGTCGTTCATCTGCTCCGTCACCCACTGCTCCACATGGGGATAGGTCTCCAGCAGGTGCAGCACCCAGCCGCTGACGGTCCGGTAATAGTTCTCCACGTTGCCCGCCAGCTGCTGGACGCTCTTGTACAGCTCCGGCAGCAGCACGGCCCCCAGCAGGTACAGCATCCCGATCACCAGCGCCCAGGCCAGCAGGATACTGGCCGAGCGCACCCCCAGGGACACCTTCCGCCCCCGGTTCCCCGCCGTCTTGGCCAGGCGGAGGCGCAGGGCAGCCCCATCGAAGAAGTTCACAATGGGCGAGAGCAGATAGGCCAGAAAGGCCCCGTAGAGCACCGGCATGGACGCCGCGATCAGCTGCCGCCAAACATTCAGCAGAAAACGACTCCCGAAAAGAGTATCATAGAACAGCAGCACCGCCGCCACCGTGCAAAAGGCCGTCAGCGCCATTTTCACATATGGATTCTTATGGAGCATGGCCCGTTCCTCCCTTGTCTCAACTTGTCGTTAAGAGCCTGTTTAATATCTCGACGTGTATGGATTGGCGAGTGGATTTTTTGCCCTGCAAGGCAAAAATCCGCAGGCATCCTGACGGATGGCAAGGAT
>JAAWIL010000074.1 GCA_022796315.1 Oscillibacter sp.
TATGAAGTCCACCGTCAGGCCGTTTCACGGCCCCTGGGGCGCCCAAGCGCCCCAGGGTTGAAAAGAAGCATTTGCTTCTTTTCAACTGCGGTGACTATATGATCTCCATTTCTTTGCCGCGCGCCGCCCAAAAGACGGCGGGGGAGGCGGCGTTACCCCACCAGCCGCTTCTGCTGGCGCAGTTTTGCCACCAAGGGGATGGCCACGGTGGTGATGGCCACAGCCGTTAGCATCCCCGTGGCAAAACGGATGAGTGCGGAGCCGAAGACAAAGGCAAAGGTGTAATAGTGATTGATGACGCTGTCCAGCCAGATGACGGCGGTGTTGGCCGCCGTGGTCAAAATCCCCGCCAGAAGACAAACGCCGTAGCACAGGGGAATCCTGGTATCCAAAGGACGGCCCGTGCCCCGGAGTCCCCAGGCAACAAGACCGATTGTCAGCCCGCGCAGCGCCGGAGGGATCAGCCACAGCATGGTGGTGGCGGTCAGACCGTATTCACTGAGCAGCTGAGTAAAAAACTCTCCGATCAGCGCCGCCAGCGTAGCTTCCACCGGTCCAAAGAGCAGTGCCCCCACCACAATAGGCAGGGAGTCAAAGGTGACCCGCAAGTTAGCGGGGAGCCGAATCTGCACCATGTTCAGCAGGAAGCTCAGCGCCGCCAGCATGGCGATCCAGCAGATTCTCTTGGCATTGAATTTGAACATGAAAAATCCTCCTTCTGTATTTGGCAGTCCGTATCGGAACGCCGCACAGAGGAGATCACGTCCATGCGGCAGCGGGATGCGGAACACACACTGCAGACCCTGGAGCCGTGGCCCTGGTCTTTTCGTCCGGAAAACAACTCCCCGTCTTTCCGGCACTATTTCACACATGTGTTCGTACTCTGCCTTTCGAGAGACATCATACCACGCCGCCGGAAAAAAAGCAAGCAAAAAATGCCCCGCATCTCTCGATACGGGGCATTTTCTTTTGGAGAAATGGCGCTCACTTCGCTCCATCCGCTGGGGCAGCGGCCTTTGCGGCGGCAGCCTTCTCGGCCTGGGCCTTCTTGACCGCCTTGTACTTCTCCTTCTCCTCCGCCGTGGCGATGGGGAGAATGGCGTCACGAGGACAGACCTTCGTACACATCTTGCAGCCGATGCACTTGTCGTAGTCCACCACGGCCACGCCGTTCACCACGTGGATGGCGTCCTTCCTGCACTCCTTCTCGCACAGGCCGCAGCCGATGCAGGAGGCAGAGCAGACGTTCATGGCGGCCTTGCCCTTGTCCTGGTTGGCGCAGGCCACCTTCACCTTCTTGGGGTTGGCGGGGGCGGAGACAATCAGCTTCCGGGGGCAGGCCTTGGCGCAGGCCATGCAGGCCGTACACTTGTCCGGGTCCACCACGGCGGCGCCGTTGGGGCCGATGGACATGGCGCCGAACTGGCAGGCACTGACGCAGGAGCCAAAGCCCAGGCAGCCGAAAGCGCACTCCAGGGGGCCGGCGGCCACCTTGGTGGCGGACAGGCAGTCCTGCACGCCCACATACTCATAGCGCTTCTTGGCGTTGGTGCCGCCGTTGCAGCGGACGAAGGCCACCTGACGCTCCCCGGTGGGAGCGCTCTGGCCCATGATCTCCGCGATGGCGGCGGCGTTCTCCGCGCCGGCGGGAGCGCAGGCGGTCACCGGGGCGTCTCCCGCCAGAATGGCGGCGGCGCAGCCGGCGCAGCCGGGGTATCCGCAGCCGCCGCAGTTGGCGCCGGCCAGGTGGCTCAGAATGGCCTCCTCCCGGGGGTCCTTCTTCACCTCAAAGATCTTGGAGGCCACGGCCAGGATCAGGCCGAACACCGCGCCCAGAATACCCAGGACAGCGATCGCAGCAACAATATTCATACAGCAGTGCCTCCTTTACCAGATTTTCAGGCCGGAGAAGCCCATGAATGCCAGGGCCATGAGTCCGGCGGTGATCAGTGCGATGGGGAACCCGTCAAAGGACTTGGGATACTCCGCGAAGACCAGGCGCTCCCGGATGCTGGCGAACAGCACGATGGCCAGCAGGAAGCCCAGGCCGCCGGTGATGCCGTAGACCACGGAGGAGATGAAGTTGTACTTGTTCTGAATGTTCAGCAGGGCCACGCCCAGCACCGCGCAGTTGGTGGTGATCAGGGGCAGGTACACACCCAGGGCGGTGTACAGGGAGGGCATGGACTTCTGGAGGAACATCTCAATGAACTGCACCAGAGAGGCAATGACCAGGATGAAGGCCACCGTCTGCATGTACTCCAGCCCCAGCTCCACCAGCAGCAGGTTCACCAGCCACGTGATGGCGGAGGCCAGGCCCATGACGAAGGTCACGGCCACGCCCATGCCCACGGCGGTGTCCACCTTCTTGGAGACGCCCAGGAAGGGGCAGATGCCAAGGAACTGGGAGAAGATGAAGTTATTCGCGAGAATCGCGCCCAGCGTGATCGCCAGGAGTTGATAGATCTGGTCCATTAGTTGCTCTCCTCCTTATTCTTCTTGGGCCGGGACAGCGCCCACTGCATGGCGGCGATGAGGCAGCCCAGCACCAGGAAGCCGCCCACGGGCAGGGTCAGCACCTTAATGGCGAACTGCTCCGGCAGGATCTGGATGCCGGCGGGGCTCCCGGCGGCGTTGAGGGGGCCCAGCAATCCGCCGCCGAAGGTGCCGGCGCCCAGGAACTCCCGGATGATGCACATGGCCAGGAGCACCAGGGTGTAGCCGATGCCCTGGAAGATGCCGTCAAAGAAGGACGCGGCCACGCCGTTCTTGTAGGAGAAGGACTCCGCGCGGCCCAGGATGATGCAGTTCACCACGATCAGGGGGATGAACACGCCCAGGGACTCGGACAGGGCCGGCACAAAGGCCTTGATCAGCAGGTCCACCATGGTGACGAAGCCCGCGATGACCACGATGAACATGGCGATCCGGATCTTGTCCGGCACGATCTTACGGATCAGGGAAATAATGACGTTGGACAGCGTCAGGATGATCAGCACGGCCACGCCCATGCCCAGGCCGTTGAAGAACGACGTGGTGATGGCCATGGTGGAGCACATGCCCAGCACCTGCACCAGCACCGGGTTCTGGGTCAAAAGACCCTCAACAAACTGCTTTTTCAGATTCATAAGGCATTCTCCCTTCTCAGCCCATGACGCCGGCCACAGCCAGCGCGGCGTTGACGCCGGTGGTGACGCCCTTGGTGGAGACGGTGGCGCCGGAGATGGCGTCCACGCCGCTGCCAACGACCAGGTCGCCGCCCTCCGCGCTCTTGCCCTGGAACTGGTCCAGCACGCCCACACCGGAGGGCAGGAGCTCGTTGCTCATGACCTTGGAGCCGATGCCGGCGGTCTCGGCGTTGGTGACGATGGAGACACCGGTGACCACGCCCTCGGCGTCCACGCCCACCATCATGGTGATGATGCCCTGGGAGCCGCTGGCGTCAATCTTCAGGGTGTATCCGGCGGGAGCTCCGCCGGCCTCCACGGCGTAGGCCTCGGCGAGGGTGGCGCCGCAGCTCTCGGCGGCGGCGGTCATCTCCTCGGTGAGCTCCAGCGCGTCGGAGAAGGTGCTGCCCTCAGGGTCGGCCACCACCTTCTGCATGGCGGCCTCCGTCTTTTCCTTGGTGATGGCGTCGATCCTGTCCGCCGTGATGGCGTTGACGCCGCCCAGCAGGCCGGCGACGATCACGCAGGTGACAAACAGGGTCACCGTCAGCGTGAGGATGTACTTGGGGTCCATCTGGACTTTTTCTTTGTTTTCCTTGCTCATTTCGCGGCCTCCTTCTTGTCGGATTTTACCACGCCGAACCGGGTGGGCTTGGTATACTTGTCAATGAGGGGCACCAGCAGGTTCATAACCATGATGGAATAGCACACGCCCTCGTTATAGCTGCCGAAATACCGGATCAGGATGGTGAACAGGCCGCAGCCGATGCCGAAGATCAGCTGGCCCTTCTTGGTGACCGGGGAGGTGGCGTAGTCCGTGGCCATGAAGATGGCGCCCAGGAACAGGCCGCCGCCGAACACGCTGTAGAGCATCCACTCCGCGCCGGTGCCGGCCTTGGGGAAGAGGAAGCTGAGCACGGCCACGGTGGCAATGTAGCTGACGGGGGTCTGCCAGTTGATGACCTTGCGCCAGACCAGATAGGCCCCGCCGATCAGCAGCGCCAGCGCGGAGACCTCGCCCAGGGAGCCGGGAATGCGGCCGATGAACATGTCGGCCACGTTATACTGGCCCAGCAGGTCCGCAAACTGGCCGCCCTTCATCATGGCCAGGGGGGTGGCGGTGGTGACCAGATCCAGGTTGGCGCCCACAAGAGCCGCCTTCTCCGCGGCGGGGTCGGCCCAGGTGGTCATGACGCCGGCATAGCTGGCCAGCAGAATGGCCCGGCCGGCCAGAGCGGGGTTGAGGAAGTTCTTGCCGATGCCGCCGAAGAGCTGCTTGACGACAATGATGGCAAAGAAGTCTCCGATGAGGATCATCCAGTAGGGCATCTGCACGGGGCAGACGAAGGCCAGCAGCATGCCGGTGACCGCGCAGCTGAGGTCGTTGATGGACAGGGGCTTCTTCATCAGCATCCGGTACAGCCACTCCCAGAAGAAGCAGCCGGCCACGGATACGGCGGTGAGGCTCAGGGCCCGGAAGCCAAAGTTAAAGCAGGCAAAGCCCAGGGCGGGCACCAGGGCGATCATCACATCCAGCATGATGGACCGGGTGGTCTCGCTGCCCCGGATATGGGGGTTGGATGTGGCGATCAGTTTCAGACTCTTGTAATCCGTCATTTCGTGTTACGCCTCCTTTGCCTTCTTGGCCTCGGCGGCCGCCTTGTCCGCGGCCATCTTGTCCTTCACCAGCTGCTTGCCGGTTTTGAACATGTGGGTCAGGTGCATCCGGGCGGGGCAGATGTAGGAGCAGGCGCCGCACTCCATGCAGTCCATGATGTGGGCCTCGTTGAGCTCATCCGCCATGCCCTTGGAGGCATACTGATACATGAAGAGGGGCTCCAGGTGCACCGGGCACACGCTGACGCACTTGCCGCAGCGGATGCACTGGGGATGCTCCACGGTCTGTTCCTCCTGCTCGCAGAAGGCCAGAATCGCGCCGGTGCCCTTGGCTACGGGGATATCCGCCGTATACTGGGCCATGCCCATCATGGGGCCGCCGGCAATGAGCTTATAGGTGCCGTCCTTCACGCCGCCGCAGAAGTCCAGCAGGCAGGACACGGGCGTGCCGACGGGGCACTCGATGTTCTTGGGCTCCACAACGCCGGAGCCGGACACGGTGACGATCTTGCGCACCACGGGCATCCCGGTGGTAATGGCCCGGAAGATGGCGCAGGTGGTATTGATGTTGAACACGGCGCAGCCGATGTCGCTGGGCAGGCCGCCCGGGGGGACCTGCTTGCCGGTCACCGCCTGGCACAGCTGCTTCTCACCGCCCTGGGGGTAGCGGCAGCGCAGGGACTCCACCACCACAGGGGCGTTCTTCTCGGAGATCACCCGCTTCATGGCGTCGATGCCGTTCTGCTTGTTGTCCTCCACGCCGATGACGACCTTGTCCACGCCGAACATCTTGGCCAGGTATGTAGCGCCGCCGATGATCTCCTCCGGGCGCTCCAGCATGGTGCGGTGGTCCCCGGTGATGTAGGGCTCGCACTCCGCGCCGTTGATGATAACGGTGTCCACCTTGCCGATGCCGCCGGAGATCTTCACATGGGTGGGGAAGGTCGCGCCGCCCATGCCCACGATGCCGGCGTTCTTCACGATCTCCACCATCTGGTCCACCGGCAGCACGTCCGGGTCCGCGGGGGCCTGGACCTCCTCGGACACGGTATCCTGGAAGTCGTTTTCGATGATGACGGACATCATGCTGCCGCCCATGGAGAAGGGCCTGGGCTCCACGGACTTGACCTTTCCGGAGACGCTGGCGTGAATCGGCGCGCCCAGTCCCCGGAACTCACCGATCTTCTGCCCGACCTTGACCTCGTCCCCGGCTTTCACCAGGGGGGTGCATGGCGCGCCGAAGTGCATGGACATGGGGATGACCACCTCTGCCGGCGCTGGCAGCTGTTCGATGGCCTTTTCATTGGTCGCGGCTTTCATATCATGGGGATGAACGCCGCCAAAGAAAGCTTGTGCCATTTCTTCACCTCATTTTACTTGGATAGTGCCCGAACGCATCCGTCCCGCCCGCTCCGGCGGGACAGAAACCGCGCGCTCCGGCGGGTCTATCGCATACTGCATTTCATTCTACACCTAAATTTGAAAAATGTCCAGACTGTGAACGACAAATTTTGTGGAAAGATGTTCTTATTTTTACAGTTTATTGATACGTTCGCCCCCTCCCCCTCCCGGCCGCGGCGGCGCCGCCCCGGTTCCCCCGCCGGGCGCCGTCCGGGGAGCAGGAAACGGGCGGGCGAAGGCCCCTCTCCGGAGCCGGACGCCATCCTCTTTTTGACAAAAGCCGCCTTCGGGATTGCTTCTTTCCGCAAAGCGTGATATACTCATGAAATTATGAACCTGCAAACGCAGCAATCACGGGGCTCCCTGACCGGGGCCCGATGGAGGAATGATCCCATGCTGGCTGAACTCATCAACAGGCGGGCCCTGAAACAGGAGGCCCGGGAGACCCTGCGCGGCGCCCAGGTCTCCCCCAAGGCCTTTGTGGCGCTGTATCTGGCGCTGATTCTGGTGCTGGACCTGGTGGACACCCTCAGCGGAACCGGGGCGCTGGGCATCTTTGTGATGATCCTGGTCCTCCTGCTGGCCCTGGTCCTGCGGGTGGGCTTCGTCCTCTACTGCATGGCGGTCCGCCGGGGGGAGCGGTCGGAATATCTGACGCTGTTTGACGGCTTCTCCCTGGCCGGGAAGCTGGTGCTCCTGTACCTCCTGGAGTTCGTCTTCGTCTTCCTGTGGTCCATGCTCTTCACCATTCCCGGCATTGTGGCCACCTACCGCTACCGCTTCGCCGTCTACAATCTCTGCGAAAACCCGGAGCTCAGCCCCTTAGAGGCCATCAACATGAGCAAGCAGCAGACCCTGGGCTACAAGAGCCAGCTGTTCACCCTGGATCTGAGCTATCTGGGCTGGTCTGTCCTGTCCACCCTGCCGGTCTCCCTCTATAACGGCGTGGTGTTCTACTCCATCATGCAGGAGAACCTCGCGCTCTATTACGGGGCGGGCGTGGTCAGCCCTCTGCCCTTCGATGTCGCCGCCCTGATCCCCCTGTGGGCCGTGGTGGTGGTGAGCGGCCTGTGGCAGCTGGCGGTGTCCCTGTTCTACCTGGCCAACCGCCAGTGTACGGAGCTGGGGTACTTTGAGACCGCCAAGCGTACCTCCGGCGTGGGCTTCGGCGTCACGCCGCACCCCCGGATTCCCACGCCCTGGAACCGCCCCAACACCCCGGACGGCCTTTGATCCCCGCCCCGCCGCCGGGATCGTTCTTCCTAAATGTACAGCGTCCCCGGAGGGTTTAGAACCCCGGGGGCGCTGTTGTCCTGCCTCCCTCCCCGGCGGCCCCGGCGGCGGGCGGTAAGGGGGAGTTTCCGGGAATGGGGCTGGGAAACTTTACAGAAACTTCATGAAAAAGGACCCTCTTTTCCTTGCCGCTGAGGGAAAACTGTGTTATCATGCTTTTTGCGGCGCCTTCTGCGGCCCGGCCTTTCTGTTTCCGGATTCTGGAAGCGGCCCCGGCGCAGGAGGGCCTATAGTCACCGCAGCGGAAAAGAAGCAGCCGCTTCTTTTCCACCCTGGGACGCCTATGCGCCCCAGGGGCCGTGAAACGGCCTGACGGTGCCCTTCATGGGAAAAACACGGCACATGTGATGTGCCGGCGGGCTTTGCCCGCCTTGAACATCGGCTACCCGATGTTCAAGTGTTTTGACGATATCGCTGGACTTTCGGCGTTCCACGAAAGGAGTCACGCATACATGGACCCAAAAAACAGCAACGACAAAAAACCTCCGCGCCCCGGCGGCGGGCGGGGCAGCAACTGGCAGGGCCTGATCCAGGTGATCTGCTGGGCCGGCGTGCTGGCCATTCTGCTGAGCTATGCCGGCAACTATATGCGCTCTGCCGGACATCAGTCCTCCTCCATCGCGCTGGAGGACTCGGAGTTCCGCCAGATGGCCCAGGAGGGGCAGATTGAGAGCGTCAACTTCGACAACGAGGAGGCGATTCTCAACATCGTTCCCAAGGACGGCTTCGTCTATGTGAACGACGCCGGCGTCACCTACACCCGGACCGGCTCCGCCAAGAACGGGGACCCCCTCTACCAGGTCACTCTGGAGGATGGAAAATCCGGAGGGACGGCCTCCTTGCGGTTCTTCACGGTGAGGATCGAGTCCAACGACGCGGTGATGGCCTACCTCCAGCAGTTTGAGGACATCCGGGTCAGCAAGGACTACCAGCCCCCCATGAGCCCGGTTCTGGTGTTCCTGGTGAACCTGCTGCCCTTCTTCATCATCCTTCTGGTGATGTTCCTGGCCATGAGCTGGATGGCGAAAAAGGGCATGGGAGGCATGGGCGGCGTCGGCGGCGTGGGCAAGGCCAACGCCAAGGTGTATATGGAGAAGCAGACCGGCGTCACCTTCGCCGACGTGGCCGGTCAGGACGAGGCCAAGGAGTCCCTGACGGAGATCATCGACTTCCTCCACAACCCCGGCAAGTACACGGAGATCGGCGCGAAGCTCCCCAAGGGCGCGCTGCTGGTGGGCCCTCCGGGCACCGGCAAGACGCTGCTTGCCAAGGCCGTGGCCGGAGAGGCCAGCGTGCCCTTCTTCTCCATCTCGGGCTCGGACTTTGTGGAGATGTTCGTGGGCGTGGGCGCCAGCCGGGTCCGGGACCTCTTCAAGGAGGCCAGCAAGGTGGCCCCCTGCATTGTGTTCATTGACGAGATCGACACCATCGGCAAGTCCCGGGACAACCGCATGGGCGGCAACGACGAGCGGGAGCAGACCCTGAACCAGCTCCTGGCGGAGATGGACGGCTTCGACCCCACCAAGGGCGTCATCCTCCTGGCGGCCACCAACCGCCCGGAGGTGCTGGACCAGGC
>JAAWIL010000075.1 GCA_022796315.1 Oscillibacter sp.
CTCTTGAAATCCGTCAGGATTCCTGCGAGTTTCTTCCTTGCCAGGCAAAAATTTTTCTTGCCAATCTGCATACCGTCACCTATTGGTACAGCTTCTAAGCCAAAGGGAGGATGTTCTATGCACGCCATCGAAAAAATCCTGGCCAAAAACAGCGGGAAAACCCACGTTGTTTCCGGGGAAATCGTCACCGCCAAAATCGACTTCGCCGAAATCAACGACCTGTATCTGCAAACCATCTACTCCTTTTATGAAATGGGCGGAAAACGGGTCTGGGACCATACCCGGGCCGCCTTTGTCTTTGACCACTACGCCCCGGCCCCCACCATCAAGAGCGCGGCGAATCAGCGGGAAATGCGTCAGTTCGCCCAGGACAACGGGCTGAAATTTCACTTTGACACCCACTGCGGCGTGTGCCACCAGGTCATGCCCGAGGCGGGGGTCATCTACCCCGGCATGATCGTGGTGGCCACCGACAGCCACACCACCACCCACGGCGCCTTCGGCGCGCTGGGGACGGGGTGCGGCGCCACGGACATGGCCTGCATCCTCATGACCGGCGAGCTGTGGTTCCGGGTGCCTGAGATCATCGAGATCCGGCTGGAGGGAGAGGCCCCGGCCGGGGTCTATCCCAAGGACGTGATCCTCCATGTGCTGGGGCAGATCAAAGCGGACGGCGCGGTCTACAAGGCCATCGACTTTACAGGGTCCTATGTGGACCAGCTGGACGTGGCCGGGCGGATGACCATTTGCAATATGGCGGTGGAGATGGGTGCGAAAACCGCTTATATGCAGCCCAACCGGGCGGTTTTGGACTATGTGTCTTCCCGGGCGGTCCGCCCCTTCCAGGTGGAGACCACCGATCCGGATTTCTCTTACAGCGAACGCCACGTGTTCCGCGTCTCCGACCTGGAGCCCCAGCTGGCCTGCCCCCACAGCGTGGACCATGTCCGCCCCCTGTCCCAGGTCACGGCGGAAGGAGAGATCCGGATCGACCAGGGGTACATTGGAAGCTGCACCGGAGGCCGGACCGAGGACCTGGCCGAGGCCGCCCGCATCTTGCGGGGGAAGCACATCCCCCCTTACACCCGCCTGGTGGTGGTCCCGGCCTCAGCGGAGGTTATGAGAACCTGCATGGAGCGGGGCATCCTCCAGGATCTGATGGACGCGGGAGCCACCGTCGCCTCCCCCGGCTGCGGGGCCTGTCTGGGCGCCCACGAGGGGGTCCTCGCCCCCGGAGAGGTCTGCATTACCAGCACCAACCGCAATTTTCCGGGGCGGATGGGCTCCACGGGGGCTGATATCTATCTGGCCAGCCCGGCTACGGTGGCGGCCAGCATCCTCAACGGAGCAATTACCGACCCCAGACAATACCATTCGCACGATTCACAAGATTTCAACCAGGAGGGCTGACCATGAAACAAATCTACTCCGGCCCAGTGACAATGGTGGGCGACAACATCGACACCGATCAGATTTTCCCCGGCCGTTTCCTGGAGCTGACCGACCCCAAAGAGATCGGGGCCCGCTGCCTGTGCGGTGTGGACGAGGCCCTCGCTTCCCAATTCCCACCGGGAGGCATCCTGGTGGCGGGGCGCAACTTTGGCTGCGGCTCCTCCCGGGAGCATGCGCCCATTGCCCTTCTAAACATGGGAGCCTCGGCGGTACTGGCCGACTCCTTCGCCCGGATCTTCTACCGCAACGCCATCAACCTGGGTCTCCCCGCCGTAACCTGCCCGGGGCTCCGGAACCGGGTTGCGCCGGGGGACCGGATCTCGGTGGACCTGGAAGCGGGTACGGTGACCGTGGAGGCCACCGGGGAGGTTCTCCCCTGCGATCGGATGGGGCCCCAGGCCCAGCGGATTCTGGAGGCCGGGGGAATCAAACCGCTTATGCGCGAACGGGTAGAAGCCGGCGAAATCGGATAAATGAGACGGCCTGGTATCCTTGGATACCAGGCCGTTTTTTTCGGCTTCGCGCCGCACTATCCCTCCCGTTCGGCCCCCAGCCGCTCCAGGGCCTGGGCGGCGATGGGGGGCAGGAGGTCATAGCGGAGAACCATCTGTTTCCGGTCCAGGCCCCGGGTCTCCTCGTCCACCGGAATGTACGTCAAATCATTGTCTCCGTTCTTGTTCGGGGCAGCGGACAGAGCGCAGCTCCAAGCGGCCCTTTTCAGCGCCTCCTCCCGGGGCAGTTTCAGGAATTGGGCCCGCTGGACAACCGCCCGCCGGACGGAGGAAACCGTCCCCGCCAGGCCGCAGAAAATGGCGGCAGGCCCAAGCAGGCGCAGGGCAAACGCCTCTTCATGGACCAGAAGCATCCAGAAAATCCCGCCTACCAAAACCAGCAGGAAGGGCAAACAGGCTTTTGCCAGCCGTTTCCCGGGGGACAGGGTTTCCTCCAGCCGGCGGCGGGCGCAGTCTTCGCAGACCGTCCAGTCACGGAAGCTCCCCAGGGCCTGCACCCGTTTTTCTCCGTTGTAATCCCGTACATGCAGGGTCTGGACCTCCAGGGCCCGGAAGGAATAGCCCTTCGGTTCCCCTGCGCATACCAGGCATCGCGTCAAAGGGATTCCTCCTTTCTTTGGAAAGAGGCGCCGCGGTTCGCGGCGCCTCTGAAACGATCCGGGGTGCGGCGGTTACAGCAGGCCGCCCATCAGCGACAGCATCAGGCTGCCAATGATGAGGATGATGGCGCCGCCCAGGCGGGAGGAAATCTGCGCGAAGGGCATCAGTTCCATCCGGTCCGCGGCGGACAGAACGGCCACGTCGCCGGTGCCGCCCATGTTGGCCATGCACAATCCGGCGGTGATGCTGGCCTCCACGGGGTAGAAGCCCACCAGCTTGCCCATCAGGCCCGCGCCGATCACAGCGCCCAGGCAGGTCAGCAGGCACAGCAGCAGATAGGTCAGGCTGAAGGTGCTGATGACCACATCCAGGCTCAGGTAGCACAGGCCGATGCCCACCAGCAGCGCAGAGGTCAAGTTCTTCATGATGAACTGGAACCACTGGTAACAGGCGATCTCAATGAACTCCGGCAGCAGATTGAAGATCTTGCAGACCGCCACGGCGATAATCATCCAGGCGTAGGCGTGAATGCTGACCGAGGGAACCAGCTTGCCCCACACATGGGCGGCAATGTAGCCGAAGGCAAAGAAGGAGGTGGAGACCAGAAGGCCGATGCCCATGTTCGTCACGGTGATGTGGTCCCGCTTGGCTGCCATCTCGGGGCTGATCTCCAGCTCAGAGGCGTCGTTGGCGCCGGAGACCATCAGCGTGCCCTGTCCGTTCCACTTCCGGCTGACCAGGACCTTCACCAGAATACCGGCCAAAACGATGGATGTGGCGTTTCCGATGGCCACCGCCGGGTTCATGATGGAGATGGCCTCCTCCGCCGTCATGGTGCCGGTGGACTCAAAGATCTTGCTCAGGGGCACCGCGCCGGCGCCCATGCCGCCGCCCATAATGGGCAGAGCGATCAGAAGCAGCGCCTTCGCCGCGCCGAAGCCGGTGACCACACCGCCCAGGGTAGCCAGGCCGAAGGCCACGATGATGCCGCCAAAGATGGCGGGGAAGTAGCGGGCGGCAGCCTTGACCAGCAGCTTCCGGTTCATGCCCAGGATGGAGCCGGTAATCAGGGCGGCGATGTAGAAGTCCAGGAACGCGCCGGTGGGCTTGAAGAAGGTCTCGATGTTCTTCATCAGGGTGGCGGTGTAGGTGACCCCGTCGGCATTGGGCTGGGTAAAGAGGTCAAAGATGCCGAAGAAATTCATATAGCGCAGGAAGCCCATTCCAAAAATGATCACAATCGCGCCGCCGCCCAGGTAGGAACGGACGATGGGCAGCCGGTCGCCAATCTCCTGGAAGATGGTTCCGAAGACGATCATGAAGGCGAAGCACCCGGCCATGCCCGCCGGCAGAACCCCGATCATGGTGGAGATCAGAACGACCACGGAGAAGATGGCAAAGTAGTACCAGGGAAGGTTAAACAGTTTGTACACGTTTTTTTCGTTTAACATGACAATTCCTCCTTTTCTTATAAAACAAACACACACTGCGTATGAAATGGGGATCAGATCCGGGCGACTCCCGTTTTTCTGGCCGCGTCAGCCACCGCCTGGGCCACGGTGGGGCCCACCCGCATGTCAAAGGCTTTGGGAATGATGTAGTCGGCGCTGAGCTCCTCGCTGGAAATCATACCGGCCAGGGCGTGGGCGGCCGCCATTTTCATCTCCTCGTTGATGTCGCTGGCCCGCACGTCGAAGGTGCCCCGGAAGACGCCGGGGAAGGCCAGCACGTTGTTGATCTGGTTGGGATAGTCGCTGCGGCCGGTGGCGATCACAGCCGCGCCTCCGGCCTTGGCGTCGTCCGGGAAGATCTCGGGAGTGGGGTTGGCGCAGGCGAAGACGATGGCGTCCTTGTTCATGGTTTTGACCATCTCGGCGGTCACGGTACCGGGGGCCGAGACGCCGATAAACACATCCGCGCCCACCAGCATGTCGGCCAGGGAGCCGGCCTTCTTCTCCAGGTTGGTCTCCCGGGCCATCTCCTCCTTGATCCAGTTCAGGCCCTCCCGGCCCTGGTAGATGGCGCCCTTGCGGTCGCACATCACCACGTTCTTGAACCCGGCGGCAAGGAGCAGCTTGACAATGGAGATGGCGGCGGCGCCGGCGCCCGATGTGACGATCCGGACCTCCTCTTTGCTCTTTCCAACCACCTTCAAGGCGTTGAGCAGGCCGGCCAGGGTGATGATGGCGGTGCCGTGCTGGTCGTCATGGAAGATGGGAATGTCACACTTCTCCTTCAGCTTCCGCTCAATCTCGAAGCATCGGGGGGCGGCGATGTCCTCCAGGTTGATCCCGCCGAAGGAACCGGAGATGTTGTAGATCGTCTCCACGATCTCGTCCACATCCTTGGTCTTGAGGCACAGGGGGAAGGCGTCCACATCGCCGAAGGCTTTGAAAAGAACGCACTTGCCCTCCATCACCGGCATACCGGCCTCGGGGCCGATGTCGCCCAGACCCAGGACGGCGGTCCCGTCGGTAATGACGGCGCAAAGATTATGCCGCCGGGTGAGCTCATAGCTCATGTTCACGTCCTTCTGGATCTCCAGGCAGGGCTGCGCCACGCCGGGCGTATAGGCCAGGGAAAGATCCTCCTTGGTCTCCACGGGAACCGTGGCCACCACTTTGACCTTGCCCCTCCATTCCTTGTGCAGGCGCAGAGATTCCTTTGCGTAATCCATGTTGTACCTCCTACTTTCTTTACCAAATACGCTGGGAAATCACACAAAAAAGCGGAGTCCTTCCGGGCCGTTTTTTGTCCTTCCTACTATAAGAGATTTTGGGAAGGGGGAACACCCTTTGGAAACTATCCAAAGGGTTTTATAAGTAAAGAAAACCAATTTCTCCGGTCAGCCCCTGCCGGTTTCCGTCATTTCCTCTAGGAACGATGTTGAAAAACCGAATCGAAAATGCTAAAATCAGATCATGGTGATGTTCGGGAGGTGCCTGCGATGATTTGGAAAAAAAGAGCCCGCTCCCGCACGGGAAGCGCCCTGATCTTTCGGAATCTGCTGGCGGGAACCACCCTGTTTTTGGTGACGATGCTGGGGATTACTCTGGCGCTGACCCTGCGGTTTTCCATCTCCGCGGTTCAGGAGAAGATCGAGGGCAACCTGAAATCCACCGCCACCGCCCTGGCGGAGAGTCCTTTGGTTCTGCAGGCCCTGCGGGACGGCGGCTGCTCCCCCAGCCTGATCGCCTACCTGGACAGCCTGGTGGCCCAGACCCAGGATCTGGACATTGTCACCATCGCGGACACCGATTCGATCCGGCTCTACCACGTGGTCCACGAGCGGATCGGGCTGCATTTCGTGGGCGACGACCAGGGCCGGGTTTTGAAGGGAGAGGCATATTTTTCTGACGCGGTGGGTACGATGGGGCTGCAGCGCCGCTTTTTTCACCCGGTGCGGGAGGAGGACGGCACGGTGATCGGGTTCGTGATCGCCAGCGCCACCATGGATTCCATCCGGGAACTGCGCAGCAGCATCACCCAGATGTACGCCAAGCTGGCGGCGGTTTTGCTGCTGGCGGCGCTGCTGCTGTCCTGGTCCATGACCCTGTTTCTCCAAAAAATGCTTCTGGGCTTTGGCCCCGAGGAGCTGGTCCGCTCCTACCTCACCCAGCACGAAATGCTCAATAACCTCAGCGAGGGCGTCATCTCCGTGGATTCCAAGGGGAATATCCAACTGGTGAACAAGGCGGCGGAGGAGATGCTGGGGCAGAGCGGGGAATTGCTGGAGGGCATAGCCCTGGATACCGTGGTCCGCACTCAGACCGGGGAGAGCCTGCTCACCGCGGCCAGGGACGCCCTCCCAACCTCCCGGCCCAATATTCTGGCCTGCTGCGTTCCCCTGGAAAAAAGCGGCGCCAGGACCGGCACCACCCTGATCCTGACCGATAAGACCGAGGCCATGCGGGCGGCGGAGCAGCTCAACGGAACCCGTCACATCGTCACCGCCCTGCGGGCCAGCACCCACGAGTTCATGAACAAGCTCCAGGTCATCTCCGGGCTTTTGCAGATGGACCGGGTTCCGGACGCCTTGAGCTACATCGGCGCCATCTCCACCTCCCACACCAAGGCCAGCGCGCAGATCCTTCAATATATCAAGAATCCCAATGTGGCCGCCCTTCTGCTGGCGAAGCTGAATCACATGAAGGAGCTGGATATTGAGCTGACCCTGCTGAAAAACAGCGCCCTGCCCGAGCACAGCCTCTACCTTTCCACGGCGGACCTGGTCTCCGTCACGGGGAACCTGCTGGAGAACGGGATCGAGGCCATCGGCGCGAGCTGCAAGGAGAACTCCCGCAGCATCGTGGTTCAAATTACGGAGGACGAGACCGGCCTGATGCTGATGGTCTCCGATTCCGGCGTGGGCATCCCGCCTGATCTGCTGGAGCGGATCTACGACTGGGAATTCAGCACCAAGGCCCATGAGGGCCGGGGCACCGGCATGGCCCTGGTGAAAGACATCGTCACCCGCCGCAGCGGGAGCATAGAAGTGGATTCCGAGGTGGACGCCGGGACCACCTTTACCCTGATTTTTGGGAAAAAACGGGAGAGGATGTGATGCGGGATGCTCCACACCATCATTGTGGAAGACGACCCCATGGTGGCCCAGATCAACCAGCAGTACTTTCAGCAGATGGAGGATATTGAGGTGGACGCCGTGTTCGGGAACGGGCAGGCCGCCTGGGAGTATTTGCAGGCCAACCCGGTGGATCTGGCCATTCTGGACGTGTATATGCCCGGACTGAGCGGCACAGAACTCCTTCGCCTGATCCGGGATAGAAATCTGAAGTGCGCCGTGATTATGGTCACCGCCGCCTCTGAGATGAGCGTGGTGGACAAGGCCCTGCGGCTGGGCGTGGTGGATTATCTCATCAAGCCCTTCTCCTTCCCCCGGCTTCAGGAGGCCATCCAGCGCTGCCGGAGCAAGATGGAACTGCTCAACAGCCGGGAGGCGGCGGACCAGGGGATGGTGGACTGCCTGTTTCATGGCGAGCCCCTCTCCACCACCATGGACCACAGCAACCTTCAAAAGGGCCTGAACCCCAAGACCCTCGCTTATATTTATTCCTACATTAAGGAGCACACCCCCGAGCGGCACACCTGCGAGAGCCTGTCTGCCGCCTCCGGCCTTTCCAAGGTGACGATCCGGCGGTATCTGAACTATCTGGTGGAAACGGGGCAGCTCCTGAGCTCCATCGACTATGAGACGGGGGGCCGCCCCCGGGTGCTGTACCGGCTCAAGTGAGCCGCCGGGATGGGGCTCCGTCCCCTCCCCAGGAAAGGAGAGATCCCCTATCGACAGTTTTCTGGTCGCCCTGCGGGTCGTGACCCCGATGGTCCTTCTGATGGCCACGGGGGCCGGCGTGCGAAGGGCGGGGCTGATCGACCGGCCTGCCATGCGGGCGGTGGATAAGCTGACCTTCCGCCTGTTTATGCCCGTGCTTCTATTCAAAAATATCTATGAAACCGACCTTTCCCAACACTTTAACCTGGGTGAGGTCCTCTTTGCGCTGGCCGCCCTGCTGGTTCTGTTTGCCTTCGCCCTGTTGGTTCCGCCCAAATTGGTGAAGGGCCCCGCCCAGGCGGCCTCCATCGGCCAGGCCATGGTGCGCTCCAACTACATTTTGTTCGGCATCGCGGTGGCCCAGTCCATCTATGGGGAGGGCAACACCGGGCCGGTGGCCCTGATGGGGGCCATTGTGGTCCCCGTGACCAACGCCATGTCCGTGGTCATCCTGGAGATCAACCGCTCCGGGCAGGCTGGCCCGGGGCAGATTTTCCGCGCCATTTTGAAAAATCCCATGGTGGTCGCCGCTCTGACGGCCCTGCTTCTCATGGCCTTTCCCTTCCGGATTCCGGCCCTTTTGTGGTCGGTCGTTCGGGATATCGCGGGGGTCACCACCACGATCAGCTTCCTCTCCCTGGGGGTCAGCCTGGACCTGGGAGAGGCCAGGGAAAACCGGCGGCTCCTGTCCCTGGGGGTCGCGCTGCGGATGTTCCTGGTGCCCCTGGTCTTTCTGCCCCTGTCGGTGGCGCTGGGGTTCCGGGGACCTTCGCTGTGCGCCCTGCTGGTGCTGTTTGCCGCGCCCGCCGCCGTGGCCTCCTACCCCATGGCCGTGGCCATGGGGGCCGACGGGCCCCTCTCCGGGCAGCTGGTGTGCGTCACCACGGTGGTGTCGGTCGTTACCATGTTTTGCTTTACCTTCCTGTTTCGCGCTCTGGGGCTTTTATAGTCAAGTTGGTGCTTTGCAGAGGAGTGTCCGATTGCGCATTTTATGGCGGTTTCTGCGGAACAAGCAGGGGCGGCTGTTAGCCGCCCGTCCTCCCGCAACCTCGGGAGTTCCCTTAGAGCCTGTTTAATATCTCGACGTGTATGGATTGGCGAGTGGATTTTTTGCCCTGCAAGGCAAAAATCCGCAGGCATCCTGACGGATGGCAA
>JAAWIL010000076.1 GCA_022796315.1 Oscillibacter sp.
TGACGGTGGACTTCATAGACAAAACACGGCACATGGATGTGCCGGCGGCCTCGCCCGCCTTGAAAATCGGATACCGATTTTCAAGTGTTTTGACTATAATCAGGGAATTTCAGAACTTCAAAAAGTTCTGAAATTCCCATCTCAGCTTGTCGAAAATACCTTTTCGACAAGCTGAGCCGGGCTCCGGAAATTCCGGAGCCCGGCTTTTTGGGAAGGGGACGGCGGGGAGCCTTACGCCTCGTAGTCCAGTTTTTCCACGGTCCAGTCCTTGATGACGCCGGCGTAGTACGCGCAGATGTTCTTGCAGGCCTCCATGTCCAAACTGCGGTAGTTGCCGCACTCCGCCGGGTGGCAGCCGGGCATCTCGCCCTCGTAGACAGCGGAGGCGCTGAAGACCTCCTGCAAGAGCGTGATGGCCTCCGCGCAGGACATCCGGTTCTCATTGAAGAGGAAGTAGAACCCGGTCTGGCAGCCCATGGGCCCGAAGTAGACGATGGCGTCGCCGTGGCTGGAGTTCCGCAGGAGCGTGGCCACCAGGTGCTCCAGGGAGTGGAGCTCGGAGTTGGTCAGCAGGGGGTCGATGTTGGGGCGGCGGAACCGCAGGTCCAGGGTCACGATGTTTTCGTCCCGGCGGGACAGGTACAGTCCGGGGAGCAGCTTGGTGTGGTCCACAGAGAAGCTGGCGATACGTTCCATAGTTCAAGATTCCTCCTGTAATTTTTTCGCGAGGGGCAGGACGGCCCTGCCCAGGGCCTCCAGGGCCTGACCGAAGTCAAAGTACTCCTCCGCCTGGGCGGCCCGGTCCTGGAACAGGTGGTCGGAGACGGATTTTACGGAGACGAAGCGCACGTTGTTCCGCAGGCAGACCTGGGCGATGGCGCAGCCCTCCATCTCCACCAGCAGGGGGGAGAAGGTGTCCCGGACCCACTCCGCCCGGGGACTGCCCACGGCGAACCAGTCGCCGGTAGCCACCCGCCCGGTGACGGCGTCAAACCCCAGTTCCCGGAGCAGCGCCGCGCAGCGCTCCGGGGCCCAGGTGGGGAACTCCACCCGGTTGACGGTGGAGACCAGGCCGATGGGGTCGCCCACGGCGGTGGTGTCCACGTCATGCTGAAGGAACTCCGACGCCACCACCAGGGACCCGGTGGGCAGGCCGGAGGTACACCCCGCCACGCCGGCGTTGAGAATCAGATCCACGCCGTATTTCAGGCACAGGATCTCCGCAGCCATGGCGGCGTTGACCTTGCTGACGCCTCCGGCGCAGGCGGTCAGGCCCGGTCCCACCTGGTAGAAGGGCACGCCGGAGACGGTCTCAAAGGGGGTGAGCTCCCTGGCCCCCGGCAGGGCGTGGAGCTCCGCCGGCATGGCGAACTGCATTCCGATCTTCATGTTATGGAAGCCTCCTTACGGGCGCTCCGGCAGACGCCTGCCGCACACGTCGCAGAATGAAAAGTCCTCCGCCAGCTCCGCGCCGCAGTAGGGGCAGAACCGGTATCCTCCCGGCTCCCTGGCGGAGGGCGGCGGGGGCGCGCCGCGGAACCGCCGGTCCAGGGGGTCCGGCTCCTCGCCGTCCTCCGTGATGTCAAAGGCGGAGAACCGCTGTTCCCCCGTGGCGTTTTTGAAGTGATAAAAAGCCTGTACAATGCCGGTGAGGATAAACAGGATTCCGAAGAGGGGAAAGAACCCCGGCGCGCCTGAGGAGGCGGCGACGGCGGTCCAGACAATGCCGAAGAGCACGGCGGCGAGGGAGCCGAAGGCCCCCATGGCGGACGGCCCCCGGCCGGGCTTGACGCTTTTCATGGGACATCCTCCTTAGAGCCTGTTTAGAATCTCCCCGCACACGTCTTGGCGGCGTATTTTCCGTCCAGACTTCGTTAAAAACCCTTGCAATCCGCTAGGATTGCGGCGGCTTTTTGCCTTGCTGGACAAAAAATCCCCTCGCCAATCCCCGCACGCTGAGATCCTAAACAGGCTCTTACACGCGGGCGGTGAGGGACGGTCAGATGTGGTCGATGTGCCAGGAGTCCTCCTGGCCGTGGGCGTAAGAGACCTGGTCCACCTGCCAGCCCGCCTCCGTATGCTTCAGGACAAACTGGTGCCGGAAGAGAAGTCCCCTGTGGAAGCTGGTTTCCACCACCGCCCGTTTGGCGCTCTTCATGGTAAAGAAGACGTCGCAGCCGGTGTTGAGATGTTCGTACTTTGCCGGTTTGCCGCAGCTGCCGGCGTATCCCCGCTCCAGCAGCTTGGGGGTACAGAAGGCGGCGGCCAGCCGGCCATACCGCTCCCGATACTCCTCCCACAGCTCCTGGGAGCCCGGGGCCGTCTGATACGCGGGAATGCCGTGTTTCAGCTTCTCGGCCTCCAGCTCCCGGCTCCGGGCGAAGATCTCCGTCTCCAGGGCGCACAGGCCCCGGAGATGCTCCGCCAGGAAGGGGACCAGCTCCTCCGCCATGGGGGCGAACTTCTCCGGGGTGTCCCGGAGCTCCGGCCGGATGGGGCCGGCGGGAGAGGGAACGGGCTCAGCCGCCTGCGGCGGCACAGAGACCTCCGGAGCCTCCTCCGGGGCGGGCGTTTTTTTAAGGAAATCCAACCATCCCACCGCAAGAACTCCTTTCACACAGGGCGTATCCCAATTACGCATTTTCCGATGCTTCCTCCGGGCCCTGTAGGGGCGGCAACCTGCCGCCCGTCCTTCCGCAAGATCCGGACTTCCTGGTAGGGCCCGGACCCCTGGCCGGGCCAATCCCTCCACAGCAGACCGCCTCTTTCAACGAGGCACACCCGTGGACGGGGAGTCACCCGCTCAGTCTGGCCTGGGGCCAGACAGCTCCCCCAAGGGGGAAGCTCAGGGGCCGCCGCCCCCAAACCTCTCCCTTTGGGAGAGGTGGCACGGCGAAGCCGTGACGGAGAGGGCCATGGCCGGAAATCTCCCGCACACCGGCCCTCCCTCAATACGGCGGTTCTCCGCGCTCAGCCCTTGGCCAGAGCCGCCGTATCCACGGCGATCATCAGCTCCTCGTTGGTGGGGATCAGCAGGACCTTCACCTGGGAGTCCGCGGCGGAGATCACCGTCTCCCTGCCCCGGACGTTGTTGGCCTCGGCGTCCATCTTCACGCCCATGAACTCCAGCCCGCCGGCAATGGCCAGCCGCTGGCTGGCGGAGTTCTCGCCCACGCCGGCGGTGAAGATGATGGCGTCCACGCCGCCCATGGCGGCGGCATAGGCGCCGATGAGCTTCTTCACGCCGTAGTTGAACATGTCCACGGCCAGACCCGCCCGCTGGTTGCCGTCCTTAAAGGCGTTCTCCAGATCCCGGAAGTCGGAGCTGACGCCGGAGACGCCTTGGACGCCGGACTTCTTGTTCAGCACGTCCAGCATCTGGTCGATGTTCAGCCCCTGCTTGTTCATCACGTACTGAAGGATGCCCGCGTCCAAATCGCCGGAGCGGGTGCCCATGGGCAGGCCCGCCAGGGGGGTGAAGCCCATGGAGGTGTCCACGCTCCTGCCGCCGTCGATGGCGGTGACGGAGGAGCCGTTGCCCAAGTGGCAGGAGATCAGCTTCAGCTGCTCTGCGGGCTTGCCCAGCATCGCCGCCGCCCGGCCGGCCACATACTTGTGGCTGGTGCCGTGGAAGCCGTAGCGCCGGACCTTGTCCTCCTCGTAGTAGGCGTAGGGCAGGGCGTACATGTACGCCTTGGGGGGCATGGTCTGGTGGAAGGCGGTGTCAAACACGGCCACCTGGGGCACGTCCTTGCCCATAACGGCGGTACAGGCGTTGATGCCGGTGATGTTGGCGGGGTTGTGGAGGGGGGCCAGGGGGATGCAGTCCTCCAGGGCTTTCATCACCTCGTCGGTGATGAGCACGGACTGGTTGAAGGCTTCGCCGCCGTGGACCACCCGGTGGCCCACCGCGTCGATCTCCTTCATGGAGCCGATGACGCCGTTCTTGGCGTCCACCAGGGCGTTCAGCACCGCCTGGATGGCCTCGGAGTGGGTGGGCATGGCCACATCCACCGCGTCCAGGGTCTCCTTGCCCTCGGCCTTATAGGTGAACTTGCCGTCGATGCCAATGCGCTCGCAAAGGCCCTTGGCCAGCAGAACGCCGGTCTCGGGATTCAGCAGCTGATACTTCAGGGAGGAACTGCCGGCGTTGATGACGAGAATATTCATGGTGGTACATCTCCTCTTTCGTGTTTGTGGAGGCTCTTGCGGAGCCTCCGGGAATGCGGTAAAATAAAAGATCTGCGCGGCCCCAAAAGGGGTATCATCCCCATTATACCAGAGATTTTTCCAGAGACAACCACCATTTTTACCGAAATGTCATTTTTTTGTCATCGAATCGGGGTGAATTTTGTGAAAATTGCGGGTATGATCGTAGAGTACAATCCCCTGCACAGCGGCCATTTGCGGCTGATTACCGAGACCCGGCGCCTTCTGGGGGCGGATACCGCCGTCCTTGGCGTCATGAGCGGAAACTTCGTCCAGCGGGGGGATTTTGCCCTCATCCGGCGGCAGGCCCGGGCCCGGGCCGCTGTGGAGAGCGGCGTGGACCTGGTGCTGGAGCTGCCCCTGCCCTGGGCTGTCTCCCCGGCGGAGCGGTTCGCGGACGGCGCCGTGCAGGTCCTGCTGGGGACCGGCCTGGCGGCCTATCTGGCCTTTGGCAGCGAGTGCGGCGACGGCGGAGCCCTGAGGCGTCTGGCGGCTGCGCTGCGGTCGGAGGCGTTTCCCGCCCTGCTCCGGGAGGAGCTGACGGCGGGGGACTCCTTTGCCGCCGCCCGGCAGCGGGCGGTGGAGCGCCTGACGTCCCCGGCGGTGGCGGCGCTGCTGTCTTGGCCCAACAACACCCTGGGGGTGGAGTACTGCAAGGCCCTGCTGCGCCAGGGCGGCGCGTTGGAGGTTTTGACGGTTCCCCGGCTGGGGGCCGCCCACGACGCCGGAACGGTGGAGCCGGGACAGGCGGCCTCCTCCTCGGCGGTCCGCGCCCTGCTGCGGGCGGGACAGCGCCGGCAGGCCCTGGACCTGATGGCCCCCGCCATGGCGGCGGCGTATCTGGCGGAGGAGTCCGCCGGACGGGCCCCGGTGCTGGCGGAGAACAGCGAGCGGGCGATTCTGGCCCGGCTGCGCTTCCTGAGGGAGGCGGACTTCGCCGCCCTAGATGAGGGCCGGGAGGGCCTGTACCGCCGGCTGTACCGTGCCGCCCGGGAGGCCCGCTCCCTGGCAGAGGCGCTGGAGCTGGCGGGGACGAAGCGCTATCCCCAGGCCCGGCTCCGGCGGATGCTCCTGTGGGCCTACCTGGGACTGACGCCGGCGGCGCTGCCGGAGCGCGTCCCCTACCTGAGAGTTCTGGCGGCCGGCGGAAGGGGACGAGCCCTGCTGGCCCGCATGAGAGAGACCGCCGCCCTGCCCCTTTTGACCAAGCCCGCCCACGTGCGGCGTCTGGGGCCGGAGGCTCAGGCGGTGTTTGACCTGGAGGCCCGGGCCGCCGACCTGTACGCCCTGGCCTATCCGGACCTGCGTGCCGCCGCAGGCGGCGCCGCCTGGCGGGAGGTCCCGGAGATCTCCGGCGGCCGGTGACTTCCCCGGGCGTTCCCGGAGTGCCCGCCCCCCTGGAAAGGAGCGACCTTATGACTGCACTGTTTGCCCTGATGGTATCCCTGGTGCTGGCGGCCTGTACCGCCGCGCCGCTGCTGAATGTACAGACCGCCCCGCCGCCTGAGGCCGCCCCGGAGGTCCAGGAGGAGCGTCTCGCCTGCGTCGTGGAGATGGGCACCTGGGAGGACTCCGCCGCCGCGGAGGACGGGACGCCCCTGGTGTCCTACTCCTTCACCCTGCCGGTGATGCGGGTGGTGGGAGAGGACGGCCTTCCGGTGGAGACCGCCCAGACCCCTGAGGAGGAGCGGGCCCTGGCGGCGGCAGAGGCCTTCAACAGCCGCTTCGGCGAGTGGGCCGCCGCCAAGGAGTTCGCGGGCCTGGTGCAGGAGGCCCAGGCTACCCTGGATTACCAGCAGGCGGAGGGCATCCCCTGGAACGGCGGGTATGTGCTGGAGCTGACCTGCGAGGTCTACCAGACGGAGCGCCTCGTCAGCGTCTGCGGCACGTACTACAGCAGCACCGGCGGGGCCCATCCCAACACGTGGCAGCTGAGCTGGAACTTTGACCTGCGACAGGGGGACTTCTTCGAGCCGGAGTTTCTGGCGGAGGGAACCGACCTGGGGGACGCGGTGGCGGCGGAGATCATCCGCCAGGCCAACGAGCCCCGGGAGGACGGCTCCATCCCGGCGGAGGGGTACTGGGAGGACTACGAGGCCATCGCCGCCAACTGGGGCAGCTACGCGGTGTTCTTTGACGGGGAGGGGATGCACGTCACCTTCTCCCCCTATGAGCTGGCGGCCTACGCTGCGGGACCCCAGAACTTCCAGTTCTCCTATGGGTGGCTCTCCCCCCACCTCAGCGGCCACGGGCGGGAGCTGCTGGGCCTGGAGCGCGCCGGGTCCTGAATCCATCAAGCCCTCAGCGGGAGTTTCCCGTTTTTTGACAGTCTGCCAGCGGCTCCGAAGATTCTTTGGAGCCGCGTTTTCTTTTTCTTGACATACCTAGAATAACGATGTATAATCCGGATATACATCGAGCTGCTAGGTAAGCGCGGATAAAGGAGGGCGTCCCATGAAGAAGCGGCAGACCATCGACCACACGGACCTGCTGGTCCTGTCCCTGCTGGCGGGGGAGGATATGTACGGCTACCAGATGATCCTGGAGCTGGCCCGCCGGTCCAACCGGACCTTTGAGATGAAGGAGGGCACGCTGTACCCGGTGCTCCACGGCCTGGAGCGGGAGGGGCTGGTGGAGGCCTACCAGCAGGAGGCTCCCACGGGCCGGATGCGGAAGTACTACCACCTGACCCGGTCCGGGCGCTCCTTTCTGAAGACCGAGGCGGAGCGCTGGCAGACCTACTCCGGGGCGGTCAACGCGGTGCTCCGCTCCAGTCTGGGGCCGGAGCCGGTGGGCGGCGTATGACCCGGGAGGAGTACTGCGCCCAAGTGCTCTCCCAGCTGCGGCGGCTGACGGAGGACGAGCGGCGGGCCGTCCGGCAGGAGCTGGCGGACCACATGGAGGACCACATCTGCGATTTTCTGGACCTGGGCTATGAGGAGTCCCTGGCGGAGGAGCGGACCCTGGCCCTCATGGGGGACCCGGCGGAGGTGGGCCGGGCCCTGAATGAGCAGTACCCCCGGGGGTGGCTGATTCTGGGCCGGATCGCGGTGACGGTAACCGCCCTGCTGTGTATCGCGTCGCTGTTCTCCCTCGGGATGCTGGGCTTTGTCTGGGAGAGCCTCACCTGGCGGATCTGGCCGCCGGAAATTCGGACCAGCTTGGAGGTGGAGCATACCAGAGAGCTGGACATCCGGGTCCCCATCGGCAATGACGTGCTGTATGTCTACCGGGTGTCCCTGGGCCGGAAGGACGGGGAGTACCTGGCGGAGACCCTGTTGTGCGGCTATGACCGAATCCCGGGCGGTATCGTATCCCGCCATCTGTTGTCCGGCATCCGGGCGGAAAACCAGCGGGGAGAGCCCTGGCGAGACGGCGGTAGCGGCGGGGGCGGACACTGGCTGGGCGAATACGTCTGGAAGCGGGCCTCCATACAGCCGGGGGACGACCATATCACCCTGCGCTATGAGCATCTGGGGGAGACGGTTCTCATTGACATCCCCCTGCCGGAGGGAGACGCGCCATGAAAAAGGACAAGAGCAGGACGCCCCTGCCCGCCCGGAAGCGGCGGGCCCTGAAATATCTGACGATTGCCGCTCTGACGGTGGTTTTGGTCAATTACACGCTGCACACGGGCCTTCTCCTGCCCATCCAGGCCATCCGGGCCGTGGAGGAGCGGGAGGGCGCCCCCCATGGCCGGGTGGTGACCCGGCTGTGGGAGCCGGCGGTCCATAAGACCGGCCTGTTCTACCTGACGGAAAACGAGACCATGGTGCTGCTGGGCAATACGTACCTCTCCCTTCTGGGCTGGACGCCCGGCTTCGGCTGGGCCCTGGACTGCGCCTCCGGCGCGCCGCTGTATGCCGGGGAGACCTCCTCCTGCCGGGACGGCGGGGAGACCGTCTGGCACTTCTATGGCCGGGTGGACAGTCCGGAGATCGAGACCGTGGAGATCAGCCTGCGGAGCATTACGGGATACGACCAGGAACGGGGAGAGAACCTCTATGAGGAGCAGGTCCTGCTGGCCGCAGGCCGGGAGGACTGGCTGGAGAAGGAGGGGCGGCGGTTCTTCCTCCTGCGCTGCCAGCTGGAGGACTGGCCGGAGCACAGCGGCGTCAACGCCTTTGCCATTGGCCGGGACGCGGCGGGAAACCTTGTGACGGAGTTCCCCATCGAGGAGGGGACCCACTCCTATTACGGATGACGCGGCCCTCTCCGTCACGGCCCTCTCCGTCACGGCTTCGCCGTGCCACCTCTCCCAAAGGGAGAGGTTCAGGGGTGCTGCAATCCCATGAGCTCCCCCTCTGGGGGAGCTGGCTGGCCGCAGGCCAGACTGAGAGGGTTTTTCCGTCTGCGGGTATGTCCCATGGGGCGATTCCCCGCCTATGGGCGCACCCCTTCGGAGGCTTTCACCCTGTAGGGGCGGCGCTCCAGGGGCACTTTGCCGCCCCTGCAGTCCCAGGAAAACCCGGAGTCCGCGAGAGAACAGGCAGGGACAGGCCCCCGCGGCGGTTCCCGGTGAAAAACGCGCCATCGAACGCGCCCATTCGCCGGGGAGTGTCCTATTAGGAGATTTTATGTAGGGGCGGTTATCAACCGCCCGTCCAAAGGGAGATCCGGTCTGCCGGGAGAGGGCTCAGAGCCTGTTTAAAATCTCCCCGCGCATGTCTTGGCGGCGTATTTTCCGCCCTGACTGCGTTAAAAATCCTTGCCATCCGTCAGGATGCCTGCGGCTTTTTGCCTTGCAGGGCAAAAAATCCACTCGCCAATCCATACACGTCG
>JAAWIL010000077.1 GCA_022796315.1 Oscillibacter sp.
GTTAAAAATCCTTGCCATCCGTCAGGATGCCTGCGGATTTTTGCCTTGCAGGGCAAAAAATCCACTCGCCAATCCATACACGTCGAGATATTAAACAGGTTCTTAATATGATCCATCCGGTTGAAAAGAAGCGGCGGCTATACCAGCGCGCCCTGGGCGTCCTGCCGCAGGGGGAGCTCCCGGAAGATGGCGGCCTCCGCCGCCTCGTACTCCCCGGGGGTCCGGAAGCGGCGCATCTGCTTGTTGAGCCGCTCGGCCCCGTCAAAGAGGTGGATCAGGTAGAACCACACCTCCCGCATCCGCTGGGCGGCGGTGCCGGTCTGGCCGAAGAAGGCCTGATACTCCCGGTAGAGTTCCCGGGTGAAGGCCTGCAGCTCCTCCCGGGTGGCGGCGGGACCGCCCCGGAGCTTGCGGAACAGCGCCGGGTCCGCCACGGCCCCCCGGCCGATCATCACCGCCTCCGCCTCCGGGAACTCCGCCTCCAGACGCCGCACGTCCTCCACGGTCTGCAAGTCCCCGTTGAAGCAGAGGGGGCTGGCGCTGCGGGCCAGGGCTTCGGCAAAGGCGTCCATATGGAGGGGGCCCCTGTACTTCTCCGGCCGCACCCGGGCGTGGATGGTCAGGCAGGCGATGGGATAGCGGCTGAAGATCTCCAGCAGCCGGGGAAACTCCTCCGGGGACTGGTAGCCCAGCCGGGTCTTCACGGACACCGGCAGGCGGACGGAGGCAAAGACCTCCTCAAAAAAGGCGTCCAGGGCCTCGGGGCTTCGGAGAAATCCGGAGCCCTTGCCCTTGGCGGTGACCGTGCCGGAGGGACAGCCCAGGTTCAGGTTCACCTCCCGAAACCCCATGTCCCCCAGGACCTCCGCCGCCCAGAGGAATTCCGGGGCCCGGCAGGTCATGATCTGGGGCACCAGGGGCAGCGTCCCGGCGTCCTCCGGGGCCAGCTCCCGCAGGTCCCTGGGGGTGATGATGTGCTGGGGCGTGGGGGAGAGGAAGGGGATGAAGCAGCGGTCTGCGCCGCCGAAGCGCCGGAGCCACACCCGCCGGAACACCGCCCGGGTGATCCCGTCCAGGGGGGCGAAGTCGTACCGCCGGATCACAGGACCTGGTCCCACTCCGCCGGGCGGAAGCCCACCCGTACGAAGTCCCCGCCCACCAGGATGGGCCGCTTCACCAGCATGCCGTCGGTGGCCAGGAGCTGAAGCTGCTCCTCCTCGCTCATGGAGGGCAGTTTGTCCTTCAGGCCTAAGGCCTTGTACTGGAGGCCGCTGGTGTTGAAGAAGCGCTTCAGCGGCAGGCCGCTTCTCTGCCACCAGGCCCGCAGCTCCTCTGCGGACGGGTTCTCCAGCTTGATGTCTCGGGCGTCATAGGCCGCGCCCCGCTCCTCCAGATAGGCCTTGGCCTTCTGGCAGGTGGTGCATTTGGGGTAGTGTACAAACAGCATAGGGATTCCTCCTGCATACCGGTTTTCAAATTGGGTTTGTTGTTTGGGATTTCGTCTGCCGGGGCGCTACAGATGGAGCTGTTCCCCGGCCAGGGGGTCCTCGAACTCCATGAGCCAGGCCATGGCGGCCTCCGGCTCCCAGAGCACGCCGCGGGCCCGGCACTCCTCCTGAAGGATCTGTTCCAGCCGGGGCGCGTTGGGACTGAGGCAGCAGTAGCTGCTGCCGAAGGCGCGGATGTACCGCTCCTTCATGCCGGGAAAATGGCGGTCCAGCTGGGCGTAGAAGTACTGCCGGTCCCCGTCCCGCAGGGTGACGCCCATGCCGAACTGGACGATGACCTCCACGCCGGCCCGGAAGCAGTAGTCCAGCAGGCCCCGCAGATTCTCCTCAGAGTCGTTCAGAAAGGGCAGAAGGGGGCACAGCCACACGCCGGTACGGATGCCCGCCTCATGGCAGGTCCGCAGCATCTCGAAGCGGCGCCGGGTGGTGCAGACGTTGGGCTCCAGAATCCGGCACAGGTCCTCGTCAAAGGTGGTGAGGGTGGTGCAGACCACCGCCTTGGCCTGGGCGTTGATGCTCCGGAGGAGATCCAGGTCCCGCAGCACCAGGTCGGACTTGGTGAGGATGGACACGCCGAAGCCGTACCGGTCGATGACCTCCAGGCACTGCCGGGACAGGCGGGTCTCCCGCTCCAGGGGCAGGTAGGGGTCGCACATGGAGCCGGTGCCGATCATGCAGCGGCGGCGCTTGCGGCGCAGGGCCTCCGCCAGCAGCGCGGGGGCGTTGGTTTTCACGGCCACGTCCTCAAAGGCGTGGTCCATCTGGTAGCAGGTGCTGCGGGAGTCGCAGTAGACGCACCCGTGGGTGCAACCCCGGTAGACGTTCATGCCGTTCCGGGCGGAGAGGATGGACTTGGCCTGGATCTCGTGCATGGGGACCTCCTCTCCGGCGGGGAACCGCCTTGGATGATGCAGAGTATAGCACAAAACGGCGGGAAAAACAATCCGGGAACTTCTTCGGCGGGAGCGCCCCGGCCGCCGCTTCCCCACAGGCGGATATGTGAAAGAGCAGAAGGCCCTTACCGGCGGCATCGGTAAGGGCCTTCTGTGTGCTTACAAGAACCACAGAATCAACATGCTGAGATAGCTTGTTCCGGCATGTTTGCAGGAGGCGTAAAAGGGGACGGAGTAGGGAAAGGCCCTGCAGGCGGATACCAGGCCGTCCGGGATGCCGTGCCAGAGAATGTGCGGCAGTCCCCACAGCAAAAACAGGGCCAGCGCGCCCCAGGGAAGGGAGCTCTTTGTGAGAGCCTCCCCCGCCTTCTGCCCATAGATCAAAAGCTCCAGCATCAGCAGCACCTCCAGGGGATAGTAGAGGAGATTTCGGAGGGTGTACAGGGGATACCCTGTACAGAGCTCCCGGATAAAGAGGGGGCGCAATCCCCCGTAGACGAAGCTGCTGAGGGCCATGGCGGCGCCGCAGGCGGATACAAAGAAGAGGATCAGGGCGTCCGTGGGGGAAAAAGGAGCAACGCGATAGAGGGCGTCCTCCGCCGGGGCGCTCCTGGCTCTGCTCCATAGGACTGCCGCGCCGATGCCCCAAACCACCGGAGTGATCCCCATGGACAGGACCTGATGGGGGATGACGGCGGCCAAGGCGTCCAATTGGATCACGGCAAAGGTGGCAAATACCATGCCAAGCCAGTGTGCATTCTGTTTGGAGGGAACGGTCTTCATGGTCATACGCGGTCCGCCGCCTTTCTGGTCCGGTTTGTTACGAGGTGTGATGGATGATATAGTTATAGCACAGGCCGGCTGTTCATGCAAGTCTGCGTTTGCAGGGGGAGCGTGAACGGCTTCGATCCCCCCCTGCCCAGACAACGGAATGCACAGCGGCCCGGGACAACTGTCCCGGGCCGCCGGCTGAGAAGGAAAAGCAGTCAAATGACCGCCGTGGCGTCAAGTGTTGTGATTTGCGGGCCCTGAGCGGCTGTTTCGCTCAGATTTCCGCTGTCACAGGCAGCGGGTCAGCTCCTGGTATAGACCACTTTGCCGTCCACCAAGGTATACAGCACCTCCACACTCTGGACGTCCTCGGCGGGATAGGTCAGCAGATCCTCGCTGAGTACCACGATATCCGCCAGCTTGCCCGGCTCCAGACTGCCCTTGATGTTCTCTTCAAAGCTGGCATAGGCGCCGTTGTAGGTGAACATCCGGATAATCTGCGGCACATCCACCTTCTGCATCTCGCCCACGCTGTCGCCGTTTTTCCGGTCCTTTCGGTTCAGGGCGCCGTAGAGGCTGTTCATGGGGTTGGGATGGGTCACCGGGGAGTCGGAGCCGATGGCCGTGATGATCCCGGCGTCCAGGTAGCTCCTGAGGGCAAAGAGATAGTCCACCCGGTCCCCGTAATAGCGGTTGTAATCCCGGCCGTTGATCGTGATAAAGGACGGGTTGGAGATGGGAATGATGCCCAGCTTCGCGATGCGGGCAATCAGCTCCGGATTGGTCAGGCCGCAGTGCTCAATGCGGTGGCGGTGGTTCTCTCTGGGATACTGCACCAGGGCCTTTTCAATGGCGTTGACCATGATGGTCACAGCCTGGTCCCCGACGGCGTGGGCCGTCACCTGGAACCCGGCCTTGTGGGCCTCCAGAACGATCTCGTCGGCCTCGGCCTGCTCCCAGACCTGGATGCCGTGGTTGCCGGGATCATGGCTGTAGCCTTCGATCACCGCGCAGGACGGGCCGCTGGAACTGCCGTCCAACATGATCTTGGTGGGACCGATTTTGAAATGCCGGCTGCCGCAGCCCGTGTGGATGCCGGTCTTGATGAAGTCCCGGATCAGGCGCTTGTTGGACGCCTTGCCGAACATATCAAACACCATGGGATAGAGGCGCACCTGCACGGCGCCGCTCTCACAGGCGTTCTGCATGGCCGCGTTGTAGACGCCTCCATAGGCGCCGGCGTCATGGGCCGTGGTGATGCCCAGGGACAGCATGATCCGGTTCGCGTTGGTCAGACCGTCCAGCAGCTCGTCGGAGGAGAACTCCACCTTGGTGCTGGAGTCCATGTGGGCGGTTTCCTTCAGCAATCCGTGGATGCTGCCGTCCTCGTTGACGACCACCTCGCCCGGGGCGAACCGGTCCGGGCCAGTGATTCCAAAAATCTCCAGGGCTTTGGTGTTGTACACGGCCATGTGGGCACAGCAGCGGGTACACTGCACGGGGTTGTTGGGCGCGGCCTCATCCAGGTCCTCCTTGGTGGGATGGCGGCCCTCCGCCAGCTTGTTGTGGTCGTAGCCCTGGAGCTTGATCCACTCGCCAGGCTTCTTCTTGGCGGCATCGGCCCGGATCAGATCCTTGATTTCCTCAATGGACTTTGCGGCGGGGTAGTTGATATCAATAATACCATGGTCCAGCAGGCCATACATCCCGAAGTGGATATGGGCGTCCACAAAGCCCGGCATGACTGTCTTTCCGCCGGCGTCAATCCGCCGGGTCTCCGGCCCCTCATAGGCCCGGATCTCCGCATTGGTGCCCACGGCCAGGATCTTTCCGTCCCGGATCGCGACGGCCTCGGCAACCTCGTCCCGGCTGTTTACCGTGAGGACGGCTCCGTTGATGATGACAATCTCCGCGAACAGATTCTTGTTTTCCATGAGATGACTCCTTCCTGATTGTGTACGTTCCTCTGGGGCGGGAAATTCCCCCGCCCTGCCAGGGTGCGGGCAGGCTTACACCGTCTCGTAGGCGCTGTCCAGGAACTCCTTCTCGAAGAACTTATCCAGGGTTTCCCGCTTGGCCGGCTGTGTGGCCAGACTCACCAGGATGCTGATGGGCAGATTGAAGATCAATCCCCAGATGCCGGCGTGGATGCCAAGGGGATGGACCCAGACGAAGGTGAAGAGAATCGTGATGATCAGACCCACCGTCAGGCCGCTGCACACGCCCGTCTTGGTGCTTCTGGGCCAGGCGAACACGCCCAGGACCAGGGGGAAGATCTGCCCCAGGAAGCCGTAGCCCACGTTCAGGATGTTGACCAGGTTGGAGGGGTTGATGATGGCCAGGGGCAGGATGATGAAGAACATGAAGGGGATCAGCATCAGGCGCTGAACCTTGCCCTTGTTCTCGTCCTTCACCAGGCCGTAGGGCACGAACACGTCGTTGGTCCAGGAGAAGGCCAGGCACTGGAACAGCGGCGCACAGGAGGACTGGGCCGCTGCCAGGGTGCCGGCGCCCATCAGGCCCACCAGGGGCCAGGGCATGGACTCCAGAGCCAGCGTCAGGCCCACCTTGTCCATGGGGCCGGTGTAGTCCGTCATGGCGAAGACGCACACGAAGCCCACCACCATCATGGGAACCATCACCAGCTGATACAGCGGCACCAGCGTGGTGGCCTTCCGGGCGTCCTCCTCGGTCTTGCCGCCGGTGGCCGCCATCCAGAAATTGGGCCACACGGAGGCGGTGGTGATGAGAACGGAGGTGCTCCAGAAGGAGGGCGTCCAGGTTCCGGTGGGCCCAGGCAGGGTCAGGTGCTCCGGGGAGACCTCGGAGATCTTTTGGAAGGTGGAAAACCAGGTCCAATCCCCGGTAAACCGATAGCACAGGAACAGGGCGGCGATGATGGCGATGATGAACATCAAAAGACCCTGCATGATAGAGACCCAGCCCACGGAGGCCAGACCGCTGGAGTACACGTAGCTGAACACCGCGATGAGGATCAGGATCTCAGCCAGCCACATGGGGATGTGGCCGCCGCTCATGACGTTGATGATGTAGCCGCAGCCCACCACCTGCACCACAGCGTAGCACACCATGGTCAAAGAGCCGGCGAAGGTGGCGAAGGCCCGGACGAACTTGCTCTCATAGCGGACGCCGAAGGCCTCGGACTGGGTGAGGATGTTGCTCTTCTTGGCCAGGCGGATGATGCGGGGGTTGATCAGGTAGCCCACCATCTGCATCAGGGCCAGGTACACGCTGACGTAGAGGATGCTGACGCCGTTGGAATAGGCGGTGCCCGGCGCGCCCATAAAGGTGTAGGCGCTGATCTGGGAGCCGCCCAGCATGAAGAACAGCATCAGCGGGCCCATGGTGCTGCCGGCCACGCCCCAGTTCTTGTGCTGGCTCATATCCATCTTCCGGCCGGGCAGGATGCCGATGATAATCGTAAAAATGGTGTAGATCAGCGTAATAATAAACGGTAGAACCCAATTCTGCATTACTTCACCCCCCAATGAAGCGCGAGGCGCAGCACAATGACCACCGCCAGCACAATTCCAATGGACCACAGCATCACCAGGGGCATTCCCAATACCAGAACCGGCTTGTTTACCAGACTGATGATGGGCACAATGCTGCACAGGATCACAATCAGGAACAGCACGGCGCAGACCTTCCCCTTCGGCGTGGTGGGATGTACGAACACAAAGGGCTTCAGCTGGGGTTCCTTCTGCTTTCTCTCTTCACTCACACAAAATACCTCCTTAGTTCACTCAGTTCCCGGGTTTCCCCGGCGGTACGATCGAAAAAAGGCGCGCACTTCTTTCAACGCCTGAATAATTAAGCAAAATTTGTGCCACTTTTTAAGAGGGCCCTGAGAATCGGAAAATACAGAGGAAATTTTCCACTTTTTCACAAAAATGATTTCCGCAAACTGGAAGAATGACAAACCGAAGGAATCCCTGCATGCGCAAGAATGCCTTCGGTTCCCTGGGCGGAGGGTCCGACAAAAAGGCGGAGTGATGTAGTTCTGCATCACTCCGCCTGCATATTCAAAAAGAAGTCCCCGGTTTGGAAGGGTTGCGGGGGGAGAGATGCGTTTTTGCATCCCGATGCCGGCGCGACTTATCTTCAACCGCGCTGACGATCTGCGGGAAGGCGCGCGCAGGGGGGATGGGCGCGACGGTTCCTTAAATCTGGTACTTTCGGAATTTGCGGGAGATGGTGGACTGGTTGGTTCCCAGCTGTTCCGCCACCTTATAACTGCTCTTGAACCGCTTTTTGTACTCGGTCAGGATATACTTCTCATAGGCGTCCATCATCTCCTGGAGGGACCGCTTTCCAAAGGTGAAGGGCTCCGGCGAAAGATCCTGGAGGGTCTCACTGGAATAGAAGCGGTCCACATCCTCCCGGGTTAGGCAGTCGTTGGCGGAGAGCAGGGCCATCCGCTCCAGGAAGTTCCGCAGCTGGCGGACGTTGCCGGGAAACGGCCTCTGGGCGATGACCTCCATGGCCTCCGGAGAGACTGCCTTCCGCAGCTGGTACTTGCTGTTGAGCTGCCGGATGAAGTGCCGCACCAGGACGGGGATATCCTCTTTCCGCTCCCGCAGCGGAGGGATGCGGATGGGGATGATGTTCAGCCGGTAGTACAGGTCCTCCCGAAAACTTCCCTCCCGCACCATGCCCTCCAGGTCCGCGTTGGTGGCGGCAATGAACCGCACGTCTGCCTGGATGGGTTCGTGGCCGCCCAGTTTGGTGTATTCTCTCTCCTGGAGAACCCGCAGCAGCTTTGATTGCAGGGAGACGGGCATGGTGCCGATCTCGTCCAGCAGCATGGTTCCCCGGTTGGCGTGCTCCAGCAGCCCCTTTTTCCCCTTGGCGGACCCGCCGGTGAAGGCCCCGGCCTCGTATCCGAAGAGCTCCGATTCCAGGAGGGCGTCGGGAATGGCGCTGCAGTTCAGCCGGATGAAGGGCTGGCCGCGGCGGCTGCTGGCGTCGTGCAGGCGCTTTGCGAACAGCTCCTTTCCCACGCCGGATTCCCCGCGGATCAAGACCGTGGCATCGGTCTGGGCCACCAGGTTGATCTGCTCCATCACCTGGTACATGGCCTGGCTCCGGAAGATGATCTTCTCGGAATAGGCCCCGTTTTGGTCCGCGATCTTGACGAAGTCCTCAAAGACGTGCTGGCTCTTGCGCCGGGAGGACTCCAGACTGTCCGTGTAGTGCTGCAGGGCGGACAGCTCCAGCAGGTGGCAGATTACGTAGGCCACCGCGCCGGACTGGTCAAAATAAGGGACGCCCCGTACCAGGAAGATCCTCTCGTCGCAGGAAGAGGATTGGACGAGGAGAACCTCCTTTTTCTGCTGGAGCACCAGATCCACCGTGGAGACCTTCTCCCGGATAAGATACTGCCCCAGGACCTGGCTGTCCAGCTCCTGAACGACCTCGTTGGACCAGCCGGTCAGCTCCTCGTAGCGCCGGTTCGCAAAGAGGTATTGCCCCTCCCGGTCCGCAATCAGGATGCCGGACCAGCTGGTATCCATGGCTAGCTTCATCAACCTCTGATAGTGTTCCTGACCCTCAAAAAGCGGCATTGTGATCCCTTCCATTGAACGTGTTCCATTACACGTTTACACGTTTTATGATGACTGCGGAAAGCCCTGCATGGCCGGCGTCCTGGCCGGCCCATCCCCTTAGAGCCTGTTTAAAATCTCCCCGCGCATGTCTTGGCGGCGTATTTTCCGCCCTGACTGCGTTAAAAATCCTAGCCATCCGTCAGGATGCCTGCGGAT
>JAAWIL010000261.1 GCA_022796315.1 Oscillibacter sp.
CGCAGGCATCCTGACGGATGGCAAGGATTTTTAACGCAGTCAGGGCGGATAATACGCCGCCAAGACATGCGCGGGGAGATTTTAAACAGGCTCTAAGAAACTCTCATATTACAAACCTTTTGCAGATGTTTCATCTGCCGCTTTGTTATGCCCATTTTCTGTCCCATCTCGTGGTTCTTATCAGTGCTTTCTCTCTGCTTTACCACAATTCTTAGCTCTTACTTGTTAGGTTGTTGACATTGGGTTTGGAGACCAGAAATTCCATGATGTCAAATTCCCTCCTGGAAAAGAAACGCTCCTGTCCATTCCAAAATACTTTCCGGTCAAAGAGGTTGATAATCAGCCTCTGAGAGGTCACGACCTCCGGCGGACGGTTGTATGCCGCGCATCCCGGTACAGCTGTGCCTCAATGCGGACAATTCCTGCAAGCCAAAAGGCTTAGAGTCTGTTTTAAAATCGGCGAAACGCCGGTTTTAAAACAGACTCTAATAATATACTCATCCCCACCAGCCCGCAGGACGTTGACCTTACCCTGCTCCGCGTTCCGCGCCCTCAAGAACCGCGCGCAATGGGATTTTTCCATGATACAACGTGGAACGGCAAGTATCAATTGCGCGAAGAACGCCCCTTGGAATCATGTACCCACCGTCGGTCGTGACAGTGGGTTTTTTGCGAAAGGATGGTTCCGATACCCGTAAATCCTGTAATGTCAAGGTCTCTGAGAAGTGCCAGGATTATGCCTTGTCCCTCTGGTCCGCAAATAAAATACCTTGCAATTATTTTGACATTTCAGGCAAGACTCTGATATATTGCACAAATACAATCCGTTAAAATAGGAATCACTGGCTGAAATGATGGGAAATAGCAAGCGGCACGATGGAGGGCTCGAGATGAATATGCCTGGACCAGACAGCGGAATCGCGCGGTTTCTGACCAAGGTCTGCGACCTGATTCTTCTGAATGTGATCTTTATTCTTACCTGCTGCACAGTTGTCTGCCTGGGGGCGGCAGTCACGTCCCTTTACATGACGGCGCTGGGCCTGTACCGGGAGAGGGACTGCGCCCCTGTCCGGGAGTTCCTTCGGAATCTGCGGAAGGCCTTCACCGCCTCGACGCCGGCGGCAGTACTGCTGCTGACGGATCTGACGCTGCTGGCCGTCCTTTACCGGGCGCTCTATGCTGAGACGCTTCTTTTCCCACCGGAGTGGTTCGTGCTGCTCGGCATCGCGGCCGTGATTTTGACGGCTGTCCTCTCCTACCTGTTCCCGCTCCTGGCCTGTTTTGAAAATACGTTTTCCAGGCATCTCGGGAACGCCGCGCGGCTCGCGCTGGCAAATCTGCCGGTTACGTTTTTCATTACGGCGGTCCATCTCCTGCCAGTTCTGGTTCTTCTTTTTCTGCCGCAGTTTTTTGGCCCCTTCCTGGGCGTGTGGCTGCTGATTGGGTCTGCGGCAGGGGCCTATGTGAACCTCTTTTATCTGCGCAGGATATTCAAACAGTAAACAGACAAATTCGGATTGGAAGGGACTGTGAAGATCGTGAGCGAATTTCTCTCTTATGAAGGGTATGCCCTGGCCTTCGAGGATGATTTTAACGGGGCAGCTCTGGATAGAACCAAGTGGAACGTAGAACTGCACAAACCGGGCTGGGTCAATGAGGAGCTTCAGGAATATGTGGATACGGAGGAAGTCCTTTTCCTGCGGGACAGTCTTCTCCATATCCGCCCCGTCAAAGCGGCGCCGGCAGACGAAATCGCCGCCTACCGTTCCGGACGGATCTCCACCCAGGGCAAGCACGAGTTTACATACGGCCTTTTTGAAGCCCGCCTGAAGGTCCCCCAGGGAAAGGGCTTCCTCCCGGCCTTCTGGCTGATGACGGCGGACGAGGAACGCTGGGAGCAGTGGCCGGTCTGCGGTGAGATCGACATTTGCGAAGTCCTGGGACACGAACCCCGTACAAACTACGGAACCCTGCACTACGGCCTGCCTCACGAGGAAAATCAGGGCGCGTACACTCTGCCGGAGGGGGATTTTTCCAGGGACTTTCACACGGTTGCCTTGGAGTGGCTTCCCGGAAGCATCCGCTGGTATGTGGACGGCAGACGGTTCCACCAGGCGGAGCGATGGTTTACCGTTGGGAGAGACGGCACGGGGAGACCGTACCCTGCGCCCTTTGACCATGACATGTATCTGATTCTGAACCTGGCGGTAGGCGGGGTATGGCCGGGGCCGCCGGATGAAACAACAGACTTTGCCCGCGCCGCCTTCGAGGTGGACTATGTGCGGGTGTACCAGAAAATACGTTAATCAAGGGAGGAACTATGATGGAAACAATCCGCTTTTTGGATGAAAACGGAACCTTTTCGCTGAAGAACCCCGAAGCGGTCAGCGGCCTCTACTTTCCCCTGGCCAGCGAGGCCGGTCTGAAATGCGCCGTTGCACCGGACCTGGCGGGGGACAGCAAGCTGGATCAGGAGTCCTTCCTTCTGGAGCCGGTGAGCATCGAGGACCTGCGGAACAGCCGCAGTACCCGGAATTTCTGGTGCGTCACGGAAAAGGGCTGCTGGTCCGCCGCAGGGGTCAGCGCGGAGCAGGAGGCCGCCCGCTTCACACCGGAACAGGATGAGAGCGTCCTTACAGCGGGCTTCCTCTGGCAGAGCGTCCGCCGGACTTCAAAACGCTATGGCCTCCAGGCGGAGCTGATCTCCTTTGTGCCGCCGGATGAGAATGTGGAGATTCTGGAGGTCCGGATTACCAACCGGGACACCGCGCCTCAGAACGTCACCGGAATCGCGGCGGTCCCCATCTACGGCAGGAGCGCGGACAACCTCCGGGACCACCGGAACGTGACCTCCATGCTCCACCGGATTCAGACCACGGAATGCGGCGTCCAGGTCAAGCCCACCATGTCCTTTGACGAGAAGGGCCACCGGGAAAACCGCCGGATCTACTACGTCTGCGGGGTCTCCGGAAACGGCGGCGCTCCCGCCGGATTTTACCCCACGGTCCAGGAGTTTACCGGTGAGGGCGGCACCCTTCTGCATCCCCGCGCCGTCTATGAGGGAAAACCCGCCAGGGCCGCAGGCGCGGAAATCAACGGCAGGGAGGCCATGGGCGGTATTCGTTTTCCGGAAGTCACGTTGGGGCCGGGAGAGGCGGCGGTCTACCTTGTGTTCCTGGGCATCACGGAAGACGCCGGGGACATCCGCCGTATTTTGACGGCCTATGGCACGGAGGACCGGGTCCGGGCCGCGCTGGAACGCGCAAAAGCCTATTGGCAGAACCAGGTGAATGTCCGGTATCAAACCGGCTCGGAGGACTTCGACCGCCTGATGCGCTGGGTGAGCCTCCAGCCCTTCCTGCGGCGGATCTATGGCTGCTCCTTCCTGCCCCACCACGACTATGGCCGGGGCGGCCGGGGCTGGCGGGATCTCTGGCAGGACTGCCTGTCCCTTCTTCTGATGGACCCCGGCGGCGTAGGCGAGATGATCCGGGCCAACTTCGGCGGTGTGCGGATGGACGGAACCAACGCCACCATCATCGGGGAGGGCCTGGGAAACTTTATCGCCGACCGCAACGGCATCGCCCGCGTCTGGATGGACCACGCCCTCTGGCCTCTGATGACCGCCAGGCTCTACATCGACCAGACGGGAGATTTGGAGATCCTGCGGGCGGAGGTCCCCTACTTCAAGGACCCCCAGGCCATGCGGGGCACGGAGATCGACGAGGAGTGGGGCGCGGCATATGGAAGCCAACAGCGGACGGCCTCCGGTGAACTTTACACCGGCAGCATCCTGGAGCACCTGCTGATCCAGCACCTGACCGCATTTTACGAGGTGGGAGAACACAATATCTTCCGCCTGCGGGGGGCCGACTGGAACGACGCCTTGGACATGGCGCCGGAGCGCGGAGAGAGCGTGGCCTTTACTTGCGCCTACGCGGGCAATCTCCGGGACCTGGCGGAACTGCTCCGCCTGCTGGAGGAGCGGGACCCCGGCGGAATGGCGGAGCTGGCGGAGGAGCTGGCCGTTTTGCTGGAACCGGGCGCGGACTGCTATGGCAGCATTTCAAAAAAACAGGAGATTCTGTCCCGATATGCCGCCAAGTGCCGGCACAGCGTTACCGGCATACGGGTCCGGGTTCCCCTGTCCGCCCTGGCCAAGAACCTGACGGAGAAAGCGGACTGGCTGATGGACCATATCCGGCGTCAGGAGTGGATCACGGACGGAGAAGACGGCTGGTTCAACAGCTATTATGATAACCACGGCCGCCCTCTGGAGGGCGTCACGGAAGCGGGCCCACACATGATGCTCACCGGGCAGGTGTTCGCCATTATGAGCGGGACCGCCTCGGAGGACCAGGTGCAGGCCATCACCCGCAGCGCGGACCGCTATCTCTATCAAAAAGAGGTTGGCGGCTACCGGTTGAACACGGACTTCCATGAGCTGAAATTCGACATGGGCCGGATGTTTGGCTTTGCCTATGGAGAGAAGGAAAACGGAGCGGTGTTCTCCCACATGACGGTGATGTACGCCAACGCGCTCTACCGCCGGGGCTTTGTCCGGGAGGGATACAAGGCCCTGCAAACCCTGGCGGATGCCGCGCTGAACTTTGAAACCAGCCGGATCTATCCCGGCATCCCGGAGTATTTCAACGCCGAAGGCCGGGGAATGTACCACTACCTCACCGGCGCGGCCAGCTGGTATCTGCTGACGGTGATTACCCAGGGCTTCGGCGTCCGGGGGGAGAACGGCAGCCTGGTCATTGCCCCCAAGCTGGTGCGGGAACAGTTCGGTGAGACGGGGACCGCCGCGCTGACCCTTCCCTTTGCGGACAGGGCGTTCCAGATCACCTTGATCAATCTGAACAGAAAGGATTACGGTGAATACCAGGCGGAGAAGGCATACCTTACCGTTCCCAACCGTCCCCAGATGCGGCGTTTGGCGGTGACGGAAGGCCGGGTGGTCCTGGACAGGGCGCTGATTGACCAGCTTCCCGCCGGGGGGAACCAGATTACAGTAGAATTGATGTGAGGAGATAAAGTAGCATGCAGTATGGATTTTTTGACGATCAGGCCCGTGAGTATGTGATTACCCGGCCCGATACCCCGGCCCCCTGGGCCAACTATCTGGGCTCCCCGGAGTATGGGGCGCTGATCTCCAACAACGCCGGAGGTTACAGCTTTGTAAAATCCGGGGCCAACGGCCGGATTCTCAGGTACATCTTCAACCAGTTCGACCAGCCGGGGCGGTACCTCTATCTCCGGGATAACGAGACGGGAGATTTCTGGTCCGCCTCCTGGCAGCCGGTGGGCAAGCCGCTGGATACTTATAAAAGCGAATGCCGCCACGGAACGGGCTACACGGTCATGGCGGCGGATTACAGCGGCATTCACAGCGAGGCGCTGTACTATGTGCCCCTGGATGGGACCCATGAGGTCTGGCGGCTGACCGTGCGCAATGACTCGGACCGCCCACGGTCACTGACCCTCACCGGCTACGCCGAGTTCACCAGCCACGGCAACTATGAACAGGATCAGGTGAATCTGCAATACTCCCAGTTCATCACCCGGACGCTGTTCGACAAAAACCGTGTCCGCCAGCAGATCCACGGCAATCTGGACGCCGTGGAGGATGAGGTGGACGCCAAGACGGTGATCGAGCGCTTTTTCGGCCTGGCCGGGGCGGAGGTTTCGTCTTACTGCGGCGACAAGGCGGAATTTCTGGGCCCCTACCGGAATTATGGCAATCCCATCGGCGTGGAACGGGGGAATCTGTGGAATCAACTGGGGTACAACGGCAGCAGCTGCGGCGCGCTCTCAACCGCGGTAACGCTGGCGCCGGGAGCATCCGCCACCGTCGCGTTCCTGCTGGGGGAACAGTCCCGGAGAGAAAGCGCCGCTCTGCTGGAGGCGTACCAAAACCCGGCGGCAGTCTGCGAACATGAGCTGGAGACTCTGAAACAATACTGGCACGGCAAGCTCTCCCGCTTCCAGGTCAAGACCCCCTGCCCGGAGTTCGATACGATGATCAACACCTGGAACGCCTACAACAGCTTCATCACCTTCACTTGGTCCCGCGCCGCCTCCTTCATCTACTGCGGCCTGCGGAACGGCTACGGCTACCGGGACACGGTGCAGGACATCCAGGGCATCATTCACCTGGAGCCGGAGGCGGCGGCGGAGAAAATCCGCTTCATGCTCTCGGCCCAGGTGGACCACGGCGGCGGACTGCCCCTGGTGAAATTCACCCACAACCCCGGCCATGAGGACACACCGGAAGACGCCTCGTATGTGCAGGAGACCGGCCACCCCGCCTACCGGGCAGACGACGCGCTGTGGCTGTTCCCCACGGTCTACAAGTACATCGCCGAATCCGGGAACGCCGGCTTTTTGGACGAGGTGATCCCCTTCGCCAATCGGGACCAGGGCACCGTCTACGAGCATTTGAAGCGGGCACTGGACTTCTCCCTGAAGCACTTAGGGCCCCACGGAATGCCCGCCGGGCTTCACGCCGACTGGAACGACTGCCTCCGGCTGGGGGCGGAAGGGGAATCCTCCTTTGTCGCCTTCCAGTTCTACTATGCCTTTACGATTCTCCGGTCCTTCGCCTCCCGCAAGGGAGACCGCGAATATCTCTCCTGGCTGGAGACGGAACAGGGGGTTCTGCGCAGCCGCCTGAACGATCTCTGCTGGGACTGGGACGGCGAGCGGTTTATCCGGGGCTTCACGGAGGCCGGAGAGGTTATCGGACACCACGGGGACCCGGAAGCGAATCTCTGGCTGAATCCCCAGAGCTGGGCGGTCATCAGCGGTCTGGCCAGCCGGGAAGAGGCGGAGCTGGCCATGGAAACCGTTTACCGGAGACTGAATACGGAATACGGGGCAATCCTCATGGACCCGCCCTACCATGCCCACGCCTTTGACGGGGCCCTTGCTGTCATTTACAACGCGGGAGTCAAGGAAAACGCCGGGGTCTTCTCCCAGTCCCAGGGATGGCTGATCCTGGCGGAGGCTCTCCTGGGCCATGGGAACCGGGCCTTCCAGTACTTTCAGGAGAACGCCCCCTCCATGCAGAATGACCGGGCGGAGATTCGGAAAATCGAGCCCTACTGCTACGGCCAGTTCACCGAAGGACCGGCCAGTCCCCACGCCGGACGGTCCCATGTCCATTGGCTCACCGGCACGGCGTCCACCGTCATGGTGGGCTGTGTGGAGGGCATTCTGGGAATACGGCCGGACTTGGGGGGCATTAAAATCGCGCCCTCCATCCCGAAGGAGTGGAAGGCGCTGGAGATCCATAAGGAATTCCGGGGAAAGAAGCTCCATATCCTGGTGGAAAACCCGGACGGAAAGGAATGCGGCTGCACGTCTCTCACGGTAAACGGAAAGCCCTTGGAGGGCAATTATGTGCCGGAGAACCGCCTGACGGAACAGACGGAGATTGTGCTAACCATGTGACCAGCCGCCCTCCTGGAAGGAGGATTCCCGGTTGACGTTCCAGTTGTTCAGGTAGTTCTTGTTCCGGTAGGCTTTGGGCGTCATGCCGGTCTGGCTGCGGAAGTGCTGGATAAAGTGGCTCTGGGAGGAGTAGGACAGCATGGCGGCGATGTCCGCGAAGTCATAGTCGCTGAATCGGAGCAGATTTTTTGCCATGTCGATTTTCCTCTGGCGGATGTACTCGCTGACGGAGACGCCGGTCTCCTGCTTGAAAATACGGGAGAGATGGGCCGGTGAGACACAGATGGCGGAGGCCAGGTCCTGGATCGTAATGCGGTCCATGATGTGGACGTAGATATAGTCAATGGCCTCCGCCACCTGTTTGGAGGACGCGACGCGCTTTTTCAGGTTCCGCATCCGGCACACGTAGTCCAGGGCCATCTGATCATGAACGTAGACGATCTCCGCCATGTTGTTGCAGCAGTCCATCCGGCGGATGTACTCATCGCTGAGACTGAACGCCTCCTCCATGGCCATGCCGCCCTCCATACAGAACCGGGCCAGCATGGCCGCCGTGACGATGAAGTGGTAACGCAGATTCGTCACAGGATTGTCGGAGAGCTGCCCCGCGCCCTCCAGATTCTCAAAGGCGCCCCGGCTACAATTCTCCTGCACGGCGTCGATCATCCCCGCCGCCACAGAGCGGTAAAACAAAAACTCCTCTCCGGGTTCCCTGTGGCTGGCGGCCTCCCTCTGACCATCGGCCTCTAATGGCTTCCATCCTTGAGACGCGTTCATAAGCATCCCTCCTGGAACGTCTTTTGGAGTTTCCATATATAGCCGCCGCAAGCCATACCGGCGGCTTACTGCGTTGACTATATCATGAATATGATATTTTGACAAGAATTTTTTAGAAGTTTTTCCGATCCACCAGGTTCACATCTATGAAAACTACCTAAAAACCAGCATGGATTTGATATTTCTTTCTCTAATTTTGTATACGTTTTTTCCCTTGCTTTTTATAATGAAGGAGATACCACAGCAGGGGGCTGTATCAAATTTGGAAATAGGAGGAAACGATCATGAAGAGAAGGATTTTGTGTCTAACCCTGATAGCCGTGATGATTTTGGGTCTTCTGAGCGGCTGCGGCAGCGGAGGGAGCGGCCTGCTCAGCGACATCCAGGCCAGCGACGGCGGCAAGGTCCTGAACATCTACGTGTGGAACGAGGAGTTCCAGGGAAAGTTCAACGAGAATTACCCCCAGGTGGAGCGGCTCTCGGACGACAAGTCCATCGCCTATCTGAAGGACGGCACCGAGGTCCACTGGATTGTCAACCCCACCCAGGACGGCGTCTATCAGCAGAAGCTGGATGAGGCGCTGCTCAAG
>JAAWIL010000078.1 GCA_022796315.1 Oscillibacter sp.
GCAGGCATCCTGACGGATGGCAAGGATTTTTAACGCAGTCAGGGCGGATAATACGCCGCCAAGACATGCGCGGGGAGATTTTAAACAGGCTCTAAGCGCCGTTTCACGGCCCCTGGGGCGCCTATGCGCCCCAGGGTTGAAAAGAAGCATTTGCTTCTTTTCAACTGCGGTGACTATAAAATGCGTATTCGGACGCGCCCCTTTTACGCGCCTTCTTGAAAAGGCCGCCGCCCTGTGGTATAATGACCGCAAAGCGGCCATTATGCTTCGATTCCATGCCCTTGCGCTCCCCGGCCGCGCCGGGAACCGCGAACGATGGTATGCCGGAGTCTGACCGTTCAGGCCGCCCCCCGGCGGCGCGAGGCCGTCTACTACTTACGGAGGAGATGCCATGGGGCAGGGTTACAAATTTTCGATTCGGGAGGTCTCTGAAATCTGCTGTATCCCCAGCAAGACCTTGCGGTACTATGACGAGATCGGGCTGGTAGTGCCGGAGTTCCGGAACGAGTCCAGCCGCTACCGCTACTACGGTAAGGAGCAGATCATCACCCTCTGCATCATCCGCAAGCTACGCAAGATGGGCTTTGATCTGAAATCCATTCAATGTATCATCACCGGGAATACGGCCAGCGACCTGGGCTGCCACGTTCAGACCAAGATGGAGCAGCTCCAGAAGGAGATCTGCGCCCTCCAGAAGAATTACTGCGCCCTGCAGTCCTTCCAGGAGCGTCTGAAAACCGGCGTGGATCTGCTGAGCATCAAGAATTCCCTGGATATTGACGACGTCTCCATTGAAGAGATCCGGCCCATTCAGCTCATCTGCACCCGCAGGACCATGACCACCTACGCCAACCAGGAGGTCTCCCTGGACCGCTGGGTAGAGCTGAGCAACCTCTGCGACGAGCTGGGACTCAAGAGCAACGGCTCCTATGTGGTCACCTATTACTCCAACCCCCTGGAGCAGTTCCTCTATACCGACACAGACATCGAGTTCGGCATTGAGGTAGAGGAGGTAGGCGCGTCCCGGGAGTACCGCACCTTCGGCGGCTTCACGGCGGCCACGGCCATCCACCTGGGGAATTACGCCGACATCATCCAGTCCCACGTGCGGCTGGTGCAGTGGATCAACCGGAACCACTACAAGATCACAGGGCCCGTGTCGGAGGAGTTCATCATCTCCCCCCTGGACATCAACAACGTCAACGAGCACGTCACCAAGATCATCATCCCCGTGGAAAAGCAGGCCCGGGGAAAGAAGGAGCCGGAGGAGACGGCGTAAGCTCCCTTCGCCCGAAAAAACCAGGGGACAAATGCGGAGCATTTGTCCCCTGGTTTTCCCAAAGGTTTTTACATGATTGGGGGAATTCCCCGCTTGTTACATGTCCTTCGCCTTCATCTTGTTTTCTTCTGCCTGCTGTAATTTCTTGTATTGCTCCCTGCCCGTTCCCCAGTCTCCAAAAAACAGCGTATTCGCGATTACAAAGGGAAACGCATTCCTGATGGTAAACGGGATCTTGCCGCTTGCAAAAAGGAAGATGGTTCCCATCAGAATCAGCAGGGGAATGATCCCGCCCCAAAGTGGGTTTTTGCATTTTGTACACAGAATGTGCTCCGCGATCAAAAGCACACCGGCAACGGCAAAGCCCAGCGCCAAATCCACCATCTGTGCTCCTCCCCTCTCAGTTCATGTCCTTTGCTCTCATGCGGTTCAGTTCCTTTTGTCTGTACGCATGCCGGCCCACAATCCAAAGTACAATCGTGACCGCAAAGAAAACCGCATAGGCAATCGTGAGCTGCGCCGGAAAATGGATTTTCGCGATTGCAAGCTGATAACCCAGCGCTCCCATGCCGGCCAGCGGAAGTGTGCCTCCTAAAAACCAAAATTTTGTTGCGCACAGCCGTTCATGCAGGAACAGCAGCGCGATTGCGGCGAGTACAATCATCCAGTGCTTCATACCATCATTTCTCCTTTTCCCGCTTATATTTTTCAATAATCATTTTTGCGGTTTCCAAATCAATTCGCGCGTCAACCGCCAGCCCTTTAATAAACGCCGGGAACGGCTCCTCTTCTTTCTGGTCATTCAATTCGATTTTTTGAATGAGCTTATCCAGCCGCAGCCGAACCGTGGGATAGGAGACCTCGTATAGTCTCGCAATCTCTTTCAAAGACCCGGATTTCAACACGAAATTTTTGAGAAACGCCGCGTCCTCCTGCTCTAAAGCGAATATCCACGCCGGAATTTTGTCAATCTCCATTTCAATCCCTCCTTGATATCGGTTTCAACAAAATTAAGTATACCATAAATATTATCAAAGTCAAGAGAAAGTTCTGCTTAATTTATCTTTCACATCGGGATGGCTATGCCGCTTGGCGCCCCGGCGTTTTCTATGAGATACCCCCGGCAAGGCCCATGTTCCTTGCGGGCGTGTAAACGCGCAGACTTTCATTGCAGCAGGGGCCTTGAAACGGCCTGACGGCGGACCTCATGGACTGTTTGAGTTACTGGTCTGGTCAGTGGTTTTCTATATACAAAAAAGGACGCCCGCGGGGCGTCCTTTTTCCGTACAGCGCGGAGCAATCACGGCCGGCCGCGGAGGCGGTTTCCCGTTCTAACGCAGGGGGCGGCGCGTGGTTTGCCGTTGATGGAGAAACATGGCAGCAAATTTTGTCCTGTCCAGCTTCCCTAATCCTCAACGGTGAAAACTTCCTCGATGGAAACATGAAATACCTTCGCAATGTTCCATGCCAGCACTAAGGATGGATTGTATTTTCCCTTTTCCAGATTCCCTATGGTCTCTCTGCGGACTCCAACCAAATTTGCCAAATCTTCCTGCTTCATATCAAATCTCGCCCGATATTCTTTGATCCTGTTCTTAATCATTCTTTGCATAGATCCTCTCTCTCCTCTCTAAAACAGAGGCAGAACAGGCAAATACCGCGATCGAAACGCCAAACCCGACTGCTGTTCCCGCTGCCAAAGGGTTGCTGCTCATCTCAAAATAGGACAAGGCCAGGGTAACCGCTGTCGTAATAAAAAGATTCGCCAGGAACGCCCATGAAGCGCTTTTTTTCATCGTATCAACAAACATTTCATCGGGAGTCACCCAAAAATACTCAAAAAACAGGACAAATGCGAAAAACGGCAGAAACAGGGGCTCGCTCTCAGCCAACCCCCACACACCCAGCAGAGAAACAAATCCAATGCAGCCATACCAATTTCTCATCCTTCATTCTCCTTTTTGTACATGGTGTATTTCGCTCTTTATATTATAAATATACCACATCAAAAGGGCCGTGTCAACCGCCGCGCAGGAAAGAGGAAAAAATCCCCGCTGCCGTTTCCGGCAGCGGGGATTGCAATCAATAGGCCTCGTACACAAATTCCACCACGGTGGACAGCGGGGGGTCCTGCAGCACGTCGATGGAGCTGGGGAACGGCGGGTCCACGGGGACCTCAATGATCTTGAAGGAACGGACCTCGATGACGGCCTGCTTGCCCTCCGTCTTCTTGATCCGGCCGATGAACTCCATGTAGTCTCCGGCAAAGCAGGGGGTATACAGGCGTACCTTGTTCACGCCCACACAGTGTCCGCTGTTGCCGAAGGTCTTGGCCATCAGGCGGTTGCACACATCGTTGGCCAGGGTGATGCTCCGGGCGCCGTTGACGACGCCGCCGCCGTAAAAGACGTCACGGTCCGACATTCTGTACCGGAAAGTTACAGTCTGCTGCTCATTCATAGCACATTCTCCTTTTCTAATTACTGATCCGCTTATTCCGGAAAATCGTCCAGATGACGCCAGGGATCAATCACTGTGCCGTCGGGCTGCTCGCCCCGCTGCAGGTGCTTCTTCACCACCAGGCGCACGTCGCCCTCGGTGCAGAGCACCGGCTCGTCGAACCAGACCATGTCGCCGGGCTTGTAGTCGGCCTTGCCCTCCCGGAAGGCGGGGGTGGCCAGCTTGAAGACCTCGATGTGGCAGTCCCGAGAGGTATTGCCCACGTTGGTCAGCGTGGCGTGGAACTCGATCATGTCGCCCACGAAGACGTCCTTATAGCACTTCACGCCGTGATAGCCCAGGCACAGCGACTCGTCGCCGTCCACCAGGATCATCTCCTCGGTCTCCACGTCGCCAATGAAGTCAAACTGGCGGCCGATGGGGATCAGACCATCCGGGTTCGCCCCGTCGGCCCAAGTCATGTTATAGCTCAGTACGGACTTTTTTCTCATGACAAAAATACACCTCCAATTAAAATAGGAAAGCCATGCTTGGGGGAAGGCGCTTTACATAACGCCCTTCTCCTTATATTCCTGGACCTGCGCCTCCGTAAGCCCAAAAATTTCCGCGTTGTGCTGCCCCAGCAGCGGGGAGGGGGTATCCACGGAGCCCGGCGTCTCGGAGAGCTTGATGACGCAGCCCTGGAAGTACTGATCTCCGGCGGTGGGGTGCTCGCAGTGGACCATCATCTCCCGGGCCTGGATGTGGGGATGCTCGATGGCCTCCTTCACGTTCAGCACGGGGCCGCAGGGGATGCCGGCCTCATCCATGAGGGCCTCAATCTCACCCTTGGTATAGTCCTTGCACCAATCCCGGATCGTGTTCTGGAGATCGGGAATATAGTTGTTGCAGCGGTCCTCGTTGGTGGTGAACCGGGGGTCCTCCAGCAGCTCCTCGTGGCGGATGGTCTGGCAGAAGGTCTTAAACAGCTTGTCGTTGCCGACGCCCAGGGCCACAAAGCCGTCCTTGCACTTGTAGACGTCGAAGGGGGAGATGGAGGGGTCCACGTTGCCGTTGCGCTCGGGGATGTAGCCGCCGATGGTGTACTTCACCAGGGAGTTCTCCAGCAGGCTGAAGATCGTGTCGAACATGGCCACGTCCACCTGCTGGCCCTCGCCGGTGACATCCCGGTGATGGAGCGCCAGCAGCACGCCCACGGTCAGGTAGATGCCCGCCACGTGGTCCGCCACGGAGGGGCCCACCTTCACGGGGTCCGTGTCCGTGAAGCCGGTGAGGTTCACCATGCCGCCCATGGCCTGGGCCACGATGTCGTAGCAGGGCCGGTGGGTGATGGGGCCGTACTGGCCGAAGCCGGAGCCGGAGGCGTAGATGATCGTCGGGTTGATCTTGCGGACGGTCTCATAGTCGATCTTCAGCTTCTTGGTGACGCCGCCCCGGTAGTTCTCCACCAGGATGTCCGCGTCCTTCACCAGATCGTAGAAGAGCTGGAGACCCTCCGGGCTCTTGAGGTTCAGAGTGGCGCCCTTCTTGTTGCGGTTGACGTAGTTGTAGAAGCCGCTCTCGCCGCTCTTTTCATCAATCGGGCCCCAGGAGCGGCACTGCTCGCCGCTGACAGGCTCGATTTTCAGCACCGTGGCGCCGTAATCCGCCAGCATCATGGTGCAGAAGGGACCGTTCAACGCGGTCGTCAGGTCTACTACCTTCAGACCTTCCAAAGGCTTTTTCATATCCTGTTCCCTCACTTACTCCGCTTTGGCCTGCTTCACGGCCTCGATCATCAGGGGGACGATCTTGAACAGGTCGCCCACCAGACCGTAGTCGGCGATGTCAAACATGGGGGCCCGCTCGTCCTTGTTCACGGCCACGATCAGCTCGGAGTCCTGCATGCCGGCCTTGTGCTGGATGGCGCCGGAGATGCCCAGAGCGAAGTAGATCTTGGGGTGTACGGTCTTGCCGGTCTGGCCCACCTGATGGTCGGGGGGCAGCCAGCCGGAGTCGATGACGGCACGGGAACCGCCTACCACGGCGTTGCCCAGGGCGTCCGCCAGTTCCCGGGCCAGCTTGATGCCGCCCTCCACGTCCTTGCTGATGCCGCGGCCCACGGACACCACGATCTCGGCGCCGATCAGGTCCACCTGCTTCTTGGTCTCCTTGACAATCTCCAGCACCTTGGCCTTGAGATCCCCGTCGTCCAGGGACACGGGGGCCTTGACTACCTCGCAGGCGTCGGCCTTGGCCTGGTCGAAGGGCGCCTTCTTCATGACGCCGGGACGGACCGTGGCCATGGCGGGGCGGAACCGGGGGCAGATGATGGTGGCCATCAGGTGGCCGCCGAAGGCGGGGCGGGTCATCTTCAGGTTCCGGTCCTCCAGATCCCACTTCTGGCCGTCCACGTCCAGCGTGGAGGCCTCCCGCAGGAACTGCTGGTACTTGGGCACGTCGATGTCCAGGTGGGTGCAGTCGGCGCACAGGCCGGTGTGGAGGCGGGCGGCGCAGCGGGGAGCCAGGTCCCGGCCGATGTTGGACGCGCCCAGCAGCACCACCTCAGGCTTCTCCGCCATCACGGTGTCGCAGACCACCTTGGCGTAGGCGTCGGTGGTGTAGTTCTTCAGCAGGGGGTGGTCGCAGACGATCACCTTGTCGGCGCCGTAGCCGCCCAGGTCCCGGGCCAGGCCCTCCACATTGTCGCCCAGCAGCAGGCCCACCAGCTTGGCGCCCCGCTCGTCGGCCAGCTTCCGGCCCTCGGAGATCAGCTCCAGGGTCGTATTCATCATCACGCCCTCGCGCTGCTCGCAGAATACCCAAATGTCCTTAAAGGCGCTGATATCAGCACTATTGAATCCCATGACGTTCTCCTCCCTACTTAAATCAGGTGTTTGTTCTTGAGCCGGCCGGTGAGGTCTTCCACCATCTCCTTGTCGGTGCCGGAGAGCATCACGCCCTGGCCCTTCTGGGGCGGGGTGAAGGACTTGAAGATGTTGGTGGGAGAGCCCTTGAGGCCGATGGTGTCGGGCTCGATCAGAGGCTCGTCTTTCAGGGCGTTGTAGTCCAGCACGGTCATGGGCTTGGCGTAGCACTCCATGATGCCCCCCAGGGTCATGTAACGGGGCTTGAGATCCCGGTCCTTGATGCAGGTGATGAGGCAGGGCGTCTGGACCTCGATGGTCATATAGCCGTCCTCCAGCATCCGCTTCACGGTGAGCTTGTCGCCGTCCTTCTTGATGTCGGCGGCGTAGGTGACCTGGGGCACATCCAGCTTCTCGGCGATCTGGGGGCCCACCTGGGCGGTGTCGCCGTCGATGGCCTGGCGGCCGCAGAAGATGATGTCCTCCTTGGAGATGCCCAGCTTGGAGATGCCGGCGGCGATAATCTGGGAGGTGGCGAAGGTATCGGAGCCGCCGAACTCCCGGGCGGAGATCAGCACGGCGTCATCGGCGCCCATGGCGATGAGCTCCCGGAGCATTCCCTCGGCGGGCGGGGGGCCCATGGTGACGGCGGTGACCTGGCAGCCGGTGGCGTCCTTGATGCGCAGGGCCTGCTCCATGGCGCTGAGGTCGTCGGGATTGATGATGGTGGCCATGGAGGCGCGGTTCAGCGTGCCGTCCGGGTTGACGGCCACCTTGCCGGAGGTATCGGGAACTTGCTTGACGCAGACATAAATTCTCATGACTCTTACACTCCCCTTTTATTTCTTCATGACTTCGCGGGCGATGACGACCTTGTGGATCTCGGAAGTGCCCTCGTAGATCTCCGTAATCTTGGCGTCGCGGTACATCCGCTCCAGAGGATAGTCCTTCATGAAGCCGTAGCCGCCGTGGATCTGCATGGCCAGATTCGTGACGAACCGGGCGTTCTCGGAGGCGTTGAGCTTGCACATGGCGGAGTACAGGGTGTAGGGCTGGCCGCTGTCCTGCATCCAGGCGGCCCTCTCCACCAGGGCCCGGGCGGCCGCGGTCTTGGTGGCCATCTCGGCGATGTACCACTGGATGCCCTGCAGGGCGCCGATGGGCTTGCCGAACTGCACGCGCTCGCCGGCGTACTTCACCGCCAGGTCAATGGCGCCCTCGGCCACACCCACGGCCTGGGCGCCCACGCCGATGCGGGCCCCGTCCAGGGCCTCCATGGCGATGCGGAAGCCCTTGTTCTCCTTGCCCAGGAGATTCTCGGCGGGCACACGGCAGTCCTCGAAGACCAGCTCGGCGGTCTCGGACCCGGCGATGCCCATCTTGGACTCGATCTTGCCGATGCTAAAGCCCGGCATACCTTTCTCCACGATCAGGGCGGAGATGCCCTTGGTGCCCTTGCCGGGGTCGGTCAGGGCGAAGATCACCAGCACGCCGGCGCGGCCGCCGCCGGTGATGAAGCACTTGGTGCCGTTGAGCACGTACTCGTTGGTGGCGGGGTCAAAGATGGCGGTGGTCTTCACGCCGGCGGCGTCGGAGCCCGCGTTGGGCTCGGTGAGGGCGAAGGCGCCCAGCTCGCCGCCGGAGGTCAGGCGGGGCAGGTACTTCTTCTTCTGCTCCTCGGTGCCGTGCTTCAGGATGGCGTGGGGGGCAATCAGGTGGATGGACAGCGTGGCGGCGGAGGACATGCACTTCTTGGCGAACTCGCTGACGGCGATGACCTTCTCCAGGCAGCCGCCGCCGCTGCCGCCGTACTCCTTGGGGATGCCGATGCCGGTAAGACCCACAGCGGCCATCTTCTTAAAGTTCTCCACGGGGAAGGTGTGGGTCTGGTCGATCTCCTCGGCCATGGGCTCCAACTCCGTCTCAGCGAACTGCTGGGCAAGCTTTTTGAGCATCTCCTGCTCTCTGGTCAATGCAAAATCCATTTCGTTCATCCTTTCATTCATTTTCATTCCATGGATTCGTCAGAGCCTGTTTAATATCTCGACGTGTATGGATTGGCGAGTGGATTTTTTGCCCTGCAAGGCAAAAATCCGCAGGCATCCTGACGGATGGCAAGGA
>JAAWIL010000079.1 GCA_022796315.1 Oscillibacter sp.
TCGCAGGAATCCTGACGGATTTCAAGAGTTTCTGACGCAGCCAGACGAAAAATTTTCCGTCAAGATGCGTGCCGGCGCCTATTGGTACAGCTTCTAATACATTTGATTCAAGCCGTTTTGCTCACCGCTGCAAACAGCGGCAGCCGCAAAACATGGCACATATTGCTTCCGACCTTTCAGTTCGGAAGTAATATTCCGGGCCTGCTGCTCCGTATTTCACCGGCTCCTCCGCCTGTCAGAGGGAGCGCGTGGGTGCGGCGCCGCCCTGCTGCAAGGAATTTTTTCCGGCAAACCGGAAATAGTCTGTTTATAGTCAGCGCAAAGGAGGCATGGAGCATGAAGTTCGGATGCAGCAGCTTTTCATGGGTCACAGCGGATGGACGCCACCTCTTGGGGCGGACCTATGACCAGTTCGGGGACCTGCGGGCCAACCGTGTTCTCGGCGTCCCCCAGAAGGTCCCCTGCGCCCCCGGTCTCCGGTTGGATGACCGCGCGCTGCCGGGCCGGTACAGCTACACCGGCATGGCGGTGCTGGGGTTTGGGGAGCCGATTCTGGTGGACGGTGTCAACAGCGCCGGGCTGATGGGGGCGCTTCTCCACTACCCGGAGTACGCCGTGTACGAGAAGGCCGCCAAACCCGGGACCATCTCCGTCCACCCCGGCCGTCTGCTGGCCTGGCTCCTCAGCCGGTGCGCCAGCGCGGCGGAGGCCATCGGAGTCCTGGGGCAGACCACCCTGATAGACGAGCCGATTCAGGGCAAGCCCCTGTCCGCCCACTATCTCCTGAGCGACCGGACCGGCGAGGCCGTCATCCTGGAGCCGGACCCAGGCGGGCTGTCCGTACACCGGAACACCATCGGCGTACTGACCAACAGCCCCGGCTATCTGTGGCACCGGACCAATCTGCGGAACTTCGTAGGGGTCACCAACCTGCCGAACCGCCCTCAGACCATCGCCGGCCACCAGATCCGGGAGTTTGGCGAGCGGCTGGGCGGCGGCTCCGGCCTGCCGGGGGACTACTCCTCACCCTCCCGCTTCGTGCGTCTGGCCTTCTTAAAAGAGTTCGCTGTCCGCGGCGCGGATGAACTGGACGGGGTCTCCCGGATGTTCCGGGCCTTTGCCCCGGTGGACATCCCCGAGGGCCTGGCCAAAGGGGACCCGGAGGACGGCGCCTATGAGCAGACTCTCTGCACCAGTGTGATGTGCGCCGAGAGCGGCGTCTATTACTTCGCCTCCGCCCAGAACCGGCGGATCTCCGCCGTCCGGCCGTTGGGACCGGGGCGGAATGTGCGGTATTTTGACCTGGGAGATCTCCAGGACATCGACTGGCGGAATTAGGGGGAGAGAACGGGGAGCCGGCGCCGTTGGCGTCAGCTCCCCGCTTCGCAGTTTAGGAGCGCATCCCATCAATGGGGCTTGACAAGCTCCCCATAGACATCCGGCCGTCTGTCCCGGAAGAAGGTATAGTACCTGGCCCGCTCCTTCTGGGTCACGGACAGATCAATCTCCGCGGAGATGATTCCCTCCTTCCGCTGGTCCAGCGCGGCAATCTCCCGGCCAATGGGGTCCATGATCTTGCTGTGTCCGAAAAAGCTCAGGGTCTTCCCGTCGTCCCCGATCCGGTTGGCGGCCACCAGATGCAGCGTATTGTCAAAGGCCCGCGCCTTGGTAATCAGATCCCAGTCCTCCGCGTAGGGGTCCTCCCAGTTGGTGCTGACAATCAGGAGATCCACTCCCCGCAGGGCATAGCACCGCGCCACCTCCGGGAAGCCCGTATCCCAGCAGATCATGATGCCCAATTTGCCGATCTCCGTGTCAAAGACCGGGAAATCACAGCCGGCGCGGCACCACCGTTTTTCATCCGCGAAGGGATGTACCTTCCGGTAGGTCCCCAGGGGCTTGCCGCTGCTGTCAATCAGCACCGCCGCGTTGTACAGTACATCCGTCAAAACAGGGTCCCGCTCCGGGAATCCATAGACCAGGTGAACATGATATTTCTTGGCCAGTTCTCCCATGACCCGCATACTCTCGCCGTCCGGCAGCGTCTCAGCCATTTCCTGGAACATCGCCGGATCGCCCTCATAGCCGGAGGTCATCAGCTCCGGAAAGACGATCAGCTGTGTTTTGGAATGCCGCTCCATCACCTGTTCCACATAGGACTTCATTTTGTCCAGATTGTACTGCTTATCACCCAGCTTGGGCAGCAGCTGCGCGCAAGATACTGTGATTTTCATGCTATCCTCCTGTCCGGCGGGTCGTTCGCGCCCGCTCCACTCCGCCTGTTCCCGGCGGTCATTTTTTGAAGAGAATCCCTGCCAGCTCCTTGATCGCGGGCACCGCAATCAGAACAACGCCCACCACGAACCAGGCGTACGCGCCCCACAGGACCACTGCCAATGTACCTTGACTAATCATACTCGCTCCTCCTCTCAGTGAACCACATGGTCGGGCTCATAGACCTTCAGCTGCGCAAAGTCATACTCATACTTACTGAACACGGAACCGATTACCACAATCACCGCCGGCACCAGCAGCGCCAGAATATTGCCCACAAACCAGTTGATGTCCTCATTGGGAATCACAAAGAACGCAATCAGACCGGAGGCCAGGCCGCAGAGAATGGAGACCACCGCAACCGCCGGAGAGGTCTTTTTGCAGTACATGCCGGCAATGAGCGAGCTGGTGGGAGCCGCGAACAGAATCCCGCTGAAAATATCCATCATCAGCAGGGACTTGCCCTTCAGCAAAATGGCAGCCACAATCACCACCGCGCTGACCACATAGGTAATCTTGCGGCCAAAGCCCATCTGCTGCGTCTCTGTCGCCGTGGGGTTGACATACTTCTTGTAGAAGTCCGCCGTAAACAGCGCCTGGGCGCCGGAGAGGCAGCCGCCGCCGGTGGTCATGCCCGCCATAAACACCATCAGCACAAACATGACGCTGCCAAGGCCTCCGCCGTAAACCAGCTTCATGATGAAGGGGGCCGCCTCGCTGGCCAGGGTCAGACCGGCGCCCTCGCCTACCCCCATGGAGATCACAGAGCAGCCGAACACGCCGCCGCAGATGATGGGGATCGGCATCCAGGCCACCACAGTGCCAATCACATAGGCCCGGAGGAGGGACTTGGAGCTGGCCGTGGCAATGGCCTTGGAGTAGTAGCCCTGGTCCAGCAAAACCTGTCCCATCGCCACCACCACCGCCGTCAGGCCGTAGCGGAAGCCGCCGCCCGAGGCCAGAGAGAGCGCCTCCGGATTGTAGTTGACATTGGCAGGATTGGTCACCACGTCCACAAGGCCATTGTAGATGCTCTCCATACCCAGATACCGGAGGATCAAAGGAACGGAGACGATCATAATGATGGAAATAATGAAGAACTGAATCACATCATTGAAAATGGAACCCCGCAGGCCCGCCTTGGCAATATACACCGTGACAATGGCCAAGGGCACTGCCGCTCCCACCTCGTAGGGAATGCCAAACATCGAGTTGAAGACGATGCCGATGCCGACGCCCTGGGCAATCAGCACATAGACAATCACGCCGATTCCAAACACAAAGAAGAGCTTGGAGACGGTCTTTCCATAGCGCTGCTCAATAAACTCCGTAAAGGTTGTGCATTTGGGCATCTTGTTTCTCAGATGGAGCACCAGCGGAATCAGCACGAAAAACGGTATGCTGTTGCCCCAGGCATAATTCAATCCGCCGGAAATGCCGAAGCTCATGCCCGCCTCCGCGGCGCCCATGATGGTAGTCGTCCAGACCCAGGAGACCATGACGCTGGCCGCCACCAGAGAGGAGGGAATCCCCCGCCCTGCGGCCACAAAATCATCTACGCCCTCAATCGGAAACTTTTTGGACACAAACACAGAAATGCCAATGAAAATGACTGCGAAAACTGCGAGAATCAGATAACCGTAGTAATCACCCATTGCTGCAGAGTCCTCCCTTTTGTTGAATCAAACACATCGTCTGCGCAGACTTTGAGTTTCTAATCCGGATATATAGCAATCTTTATGCCAACTGCTCCTTCTCCGCGCACCTAGTGTTTTCAAGGATTTCCGGGAATCCCCTGCTCTTTTGTGTTAAGAAATCTGTACACCTCCCTGTCTCTTTTTCGGTGGAAGCGCCTGGGGCCCAGGTCGTTCCCCGCGGCAAGGCGGAGTGTAACGAAATCGTTACAGTGTAAACTTTTCATTACGCCCCGCCTCATCCATTGTGAAAACTGCACCATTTTATCTTTTTAAAATCCCGTATTTGAGCATTTTGTTATAAAGCGCTGTTCGAGAAATCTTCAGCAGCTTCGCCGCCAGGCTCCGGTTATCCTGGGTCAGTTCCAGGGCCCGCCGGATTGCCTCCGCCTCCGCGCGGGCCCGCACCTGCTCCAGAGGGGACTCCCCTGAAAAATCCACATGCACCCGCTTTTCCAGCACCCTGGAAACGAAGCTGTCAAAGTGCTCCAGCTCCAGGATGTCACCCTGGCAGATGTTCATCGCGTGTTCCAGCACATTATTGAGCTCCCGCACATTTCCCGGCCAGTCGTAGCTGTAAAAGAGCTCCATCACCTCTTTGGAGACTCCCCGAACCTCCTTGGTCATCTCCCTGCTGAGCTTCTTCAGCTGAAAATTCACCAGCAGCGGGATGTCCTCCTTCCGCTCCATCAGCGGCGGAAGGTGTACCTCCACCACGTTGAGTCGGTAATAGAGGTCCTCCCGGAACCGTCCCTCCTCCACCAATTTCCAAAGATCCTTATTGGTGGCGGCCAGGACCCGGATATCCACCGGCTTTGTCCCGCCGCCGATCCGGGTGACCTCCCGCTCCTGCAGCACCCGGAGCAGCTTGGGCTGAATGTGATAGGGGAGCTGATCCACCTCGTCCAAAAAGATGGTGCTCCTATCGGCCATTTCAAATTTCCCGGTTCGCCCGCCGCGCTTCGCGCCGGTGAAGGAGCCCTCCTCATAGCCGAAGAGCTCACTCTCCACCAGGGACTCCGGAATGGCCGCGCAGTTGATCTCGATCATGGGATACTTGCAGCGGAGGCTGAGATTGTGGATCGAGTGCGCCACCATCTCCTTGCCGCAGCCGGTCTTCCCCGTAATCAGCACCGTGGAATTGGACTCGCTGATCTTGCCGATCTGCATCCGCAGCGCAATCATCGCCTGACTTTTTCCGATGATGTCCGCTACGCAATACTTGATGGCATGCTGCTTTTTGCTGGTCTCGTACATGGACTGAAACGTGTCCTGGAGATTGAGAAACCCCTTCTCCGCATAGCCCGTCAGCTTATCCAGAAAATCCTTGATCTCCTGCCCGTTGGTGAAAATATCGTAATCTATGGCGCCGATCCGCCGGTCATCCCGATAGAGGCTTTTGATCTTCGCGATGTTGGTCACCCCAGAGGCAAAATAGAAACAGGTCTCATCAAAACGCCCATGTTCTACCGCGTTGCCGATCTTAGAGGCCGGGTGAACCTCGCTGATGTGCTTCCCCACCACCACATCTGGGAGGGGGCGTTTGTTGTAGGCCTCTACAACGGGGAACATGCCGGGAGAGAGATACTTGATGCGGCCCTGTTCATCCACAATGACCAGATTGTCAATGGTGTCAAATACCAGACGGCACTCCTCCAGCGTCATGTCAAAGTAATTGGAGGGGATTTTGGCCTCTGACATACGATGTCCTCCTCTCATCCTCTCAAAATGAACTCCTATGCTTGGGGAAACCTTCCGTCAACCTATAGCAGCCGTCAAAAATATCGCCAAGTGTTGACAGCGGTGGTATCCCGGAAGCAGGAGATGATACTGTGCCGCACAACGAAGCACGAGAATATGGATGCGAATCAAGCGTTAAAACGGGGCAGAAAATGCAAGTATGCGTCAAACAAATCTCATAAACTTCTGTTACGCTGGCTGCGACAATAGTAGCATGGTCCAAGCAGTAATGCAACGTCAAAGCAACCATTTCCGTCCCCAATTTACGGATGAGGCGTGTATCACAGTATCCCTGCGGGGCATCAGCCAACGGAGATTCCCGCAGAAGACGATCTGCAAGTATAGAAAAAACCACATGCCGGAATGGTTTCCAAATCCGCCCAGCTATCCAGCATTTTCTGACCGGCCGAACCGGCTGGCTCCGGTGTTCCAGGCCCTGGCGGAGTATTGGCTGGGTATCATTGGGGCCGCCGGTGCACTGGGGGCTTGGGGGCCTTCGGCCGCCAGCAGGCTGCACCAGGTATATACCGGTGCATTGCTTGCAAAGCAGGTGAGACCATACAATGGCGCTTGAATGCTGACCAGCTTTGTGCTATGCTCTGATTGGTATCATTCGACAATCAGAATTGGGAGGTGCTTTTGCGTATGGAGAAGAGAGCTAAACGGTCCGAAATGGACCCTATAGTTGCTTTAACACTAATTTTTGTTGTACTGAAAGTAACGGGATTGATTTCGTGGTCCTGGTTGTGGGTACTAAGTCCGATCTGGCTTACCTTTTTGTTTTTCGCCGTTATCCTTTCCGCTATTTTGGTCGGAGGGCGAATTGTTAAAGGAAAATGGTAACTTCACGTTTATTGGGGGATTTCATCTTTCAGATGAAATCCCCCTTTCCGCTTCTGCTTTTCTCCTCGCTATAAGCTGTTTTTCTCCCTGCCTAGCCGGGGCCGCCCTTGGTACTGCCAGCACAAACCCCCATCACTCACGGTCAGCCGTGAGTGATGGGGGTGATTCAATCCGTCCAGCCTAGCGGATCTGGTCAAAGCGTATAAGTTCCATAGCGCTCAGCAAAAGCAGACAGCCTTCAACGCTTATAACTCAAGCCCGTGAGAACTGCAAACTTCCAGGCGGCTATCAATACATCCCGCCCATATCGGGAGCGGCGGGGGCGGGGGCGGGAGGCTCCGGCTTGTCGGCCACCAGGGACTCGGTGGTCAGCACCATGGCGCTGACGCTGGCGGCGTTCTCCAGAGCGCTGCGGGTCACCTTGGCGGGGTCGATGATGCCGGAGGCCACCATGTCGCAGTAGGTCTCCTTATAGGCGTCAAAGCCATAGCCGTTCTTGCCGGAGGAGCGGACCTTCTCCAGAATCACGGAGCCGTCCAGGCCGGCGTTGGCGGCAATCTGGCGGATGGGGGCCTCCAGGGCCTTGGCCACAATCTGCACACCGGTCTTCTCGTCGCCCTCCACCGTGCTCAGCAGGGCCTCCACGGCGGAAATGATATTGATGAAGATGGTGCCGCCGCCGGCGACCACGCCCTCTTCCACGGCGGCGCGGGTGGCGTTCAGGGCATCCTCGATGCGGAGCTTCTTCTCCTTCATCTCGGTCTCCGTGGCAGCGCCCACCTTGATAACGGCCACGCCGCCGGCCAGCTTCGCCAGGCGCTCCTGGAGCTTCTCCTTGTCATAGTCGCTGGTGGTGACGGCGATCTGGGAACGGATCTGGGCAACCCGGTCCGCGATGGTCTGCTTCTCGCCGGCGCCGTCCACGATGGTGGTGGTCTCCTTCGTGACCTTCACCTGACGGGCCTGGCCCAGCATGGAGATATCGGCGGTCTTCAGCTCCAGACCCACCTCCTCGCTGATAACGGTGCCGCCGGTGAGGATGGCGATATCCTGGAGCATCTCCTTGCGGCGGTCGCCGAAGCCGGGGGCCTTCACGCACACCACGTTCAGCGTGCCCCGGAGACGGTTGACAATCAGGGTGTTCAGGGCCTCGCCCTCCACGTCGTCCGCCACGATCACCAGCTTCTTGCCGGTCTGGACCATCTGCTCCAGAATGGGCAGGATGTCCGCGATGACGGAGATCTTCTTGTCGGTGATGAGGAGATAGGCATCGTCTACCACGGCCTCCATTTTCTCCATGTCGGTGGCCATGTAGGGGGTGATATAGCCCCGGTCAAACTGCATACCCTCGACCACCTCGCTGTAGGTCTCGGCGGTCTTGGACTCCTCAATGGTGATGACGCCGTCTGCGGAGACCTTCTCCATGGCGTCGGCGATCAGCTTGCCGATCTCCTCGTCACCGGAGGAGACGGCGCCGACCCGGGCGATGTCCTTGGAGCCGTCCACCGTCTTGGACTGCTTCTTGATCTCCGCCACGGCGGCCTCCACGGCCTTGGCCATGCCCTTCTTGACAATCACGGGATTGGCGCCGGCGGCCAGATTCTTCAGGCCCTCGTGGACCATGGCCTGCGCCAGCAGGGTGGCGGTGGTGGTGCCGTCTCCGGCCACGTCGTTGGTCTTGGTGGAGACCTCCTTCACCAGCTGCGCGCCCATGTTCTCAAAGGGATCATCCAACTCGATCTCCTTGGCGATGGTCACGCCGTCGTTGGTGATGAGGGGAGCGCCGTACTTCTTATCCAGCACCACGTTGCGCCCCTTGGGGCCCAGAGTGATCTTGACGGTATCGGCCAGGGAATTGACGCCGGCTTCCAGGGCCTTCCGGGCCTCGTCGCCGCGCTTAATCAGCTTAGACATAGTAAAGACCTCCCAATCAGAAGATAAAATTATGAGAACCTTCTCAGAGCCTGTTTAATATCTCGACGTGTATGGATTGGCGAGTGGATTTTTTGCCCTGCAAGGCAAAAATCCGCAGGCATCCTGACGGATGGCAAGG
>JAAWIL010000080.1 GCA_022796315.1 Oscillibacter sp.
TTGTCGTGCCAACGGCATAGCTGGGTAGCTACGTATGGACGAGATAAACGCTGAAAGCATCTAAGCGTGAAACTCCCCCTAAGATGAGATCTCTCACTCCGAGAGGAGGTAAGGGCCCAGGAAGACTACCTGGTAGATAGGCCGGAGGTGGAAGTGCAGTAATGTATGGAGCTGACCGGTACTAATCGCCCGAGGGCTTGACCTACGAGAAGAGCAGGTTCAGCCTGAAGCACACGGAAGACACATTGTTCAGTTTTGAGGGTGCAGAAAAGCATTCCCAAACCGCATCTCCCGACCTTAAACCGTCCGAAAGCCCAGCGAAGCGGGTTTCGGACGGAGAGGAGGAGCAAGGGAGCGAGCGCAGTTTTCGGCGTCAGCCGCAAGGCTGATGACGGAAACGGAGATGAGCGGACTTTGCTCCGACGACGGCCCGTTGGTCAAGTGGTTAAGACAGCGGCCTCTCACGCCGTTAACATCGGTTCGAATCCGGTACGGGTCACCAGATGCACCTTTAGCTCAGTTGGTAGAGCAACTGACTCTTAATCAGTGGGTCCCCGGTTCGAGTCCGTGAAGGTGCACCAGAACCTGACTTCGGTGTACTGAGAAAGTACGCCGAGAGTCAGGGAAAAGCCTTGACAAGAGGGGCGAAAAAGTTTATAATACAGTTTGTTTTCCGGCAGATCCGGATGACATAAGTTGGTGCTGATTAGGGCGAGGGTCCACCCGTTCCCATTCCGAACACGGTAGTTAAGCTCGTCTCTGCCCACAATACTTGGCTGGCGACGGCCCGGGAAGATAGGTAGTGCCAACACAAAGCCCCCCAACAGATTCCTGTTGGGGGTTTTTCTTTTTACCCTTTTCCTTTTTGAATTGCTCTGGATAATCCGGCTTTGTGAGTTTTAGTATTATTTTTCCTTCGAGTGAAGCTGATAAAAAATTGCCCTGATTTATAGGGAATCTTAGGAAAATACACAGAAATCTAGGCGAAAAAGCGGGAAAATGCAGCCCTTGCAAGGGAATGGAGCGGAGTGCAGAGGGAATAAATACCGTGAGAAAATTATTTTGAGTTGACAAAGTGAGATTTTTTGTTAAAATAGGTAAAGTGAAAAGGCGTGCCTTTTCAGCTCTGTTTCCTTCAGGAAACAGAGGGAGTCTTCATTTCATGAAGGCATATAAAGTATTTTGGAGGTTTGTATGAAGAAGTTACTCAGCATGCTGCTGGCGCTGGTTATGATCCTGGCGCTGGCTGGCTGCGGCGGCGGCAATGATCCCGCTCCCGCGGACGACACGGACCCCGCTGATGGCCAGACGCAGGACGGCGGCGACGCTACTGCGGAGGATTGGCACATTGGCATCATCACCGGCACGGTGTCCCAGTCTGAGGACGATCTGCGCGGTGCCGAGGCGATCCAGGCCAAGTATGGCGAGGATAAGGTCAAGCTGGCCACCTACCCCGATAACTTCACTGAGGAGCTGGAGACCACCATTCAGACCATTGTCAACATGTCTGATGACCCCCAGATGAAGGCCATCATCGTGAACCAGTCTGTCCCCGGCACTGCCGAGGCGTTCACCCAGATCAAGGAGCGCCGCCCCGACATCCTGTGCATCGCCGGCGAGGCGCACGAGGATCTGCCCGTTGTGGGCGCTTCCGCGGACCTGGTTTGCAACAACGACTTCGTCTCCCGCGGCTACCTGATCATCCGCACGGCTCACGAGCTGGGCTGCGATACCTTCGTGCATATCTCCTTCCCCCGTCATATGTCTTATGAGACCATGAGCCGCCGTGTGGCTGTCATGGAGGAGGCCTGCAACGAGTTTGGCATGAAGTTTGTTCTGGAGACCGCTCCCGATCCCACCACCGACGTGGGCGTCACCGGCGCCCAGGCCTACGTGCTGGAGAAGGCTCCCGAGTGGATTCAGAAGTACGGCCAGAATTCCGCCTACTTCTGCACCAACGACGCCCACACTGCTCCTCTGCTGCAGCGCCTGCTGGAGCTGGGCGGCTACTTCATCGAGGCCGACCTGCCCTCTCCTCTGATGGGCTACCCCAACGCTCTGGGCGATCTGGACCTGACTGCCGAGGCCGGCGACTTTGACGCCATTCTGGCCAAGGTGGAGCAGGCCGTTGTGGACGCCGGCGGCGAGGGCCGTTTCGGCACCTGGGCTTACTCTTACGGCTACTGCCTGTCTGCCGGTCTCGCCCAGCACGCCATCAACGTGATCGAGGGCAAGAGCGAGATCACCAACATGGACGATGTGGCCGCCGCCCTGCAGGAGTACTCTCCCAAGGCCGCGTGGAATGGCTCCGGCTACACCAATGCCGACACCGGCGTCAAGGAGGACAACGTGTTCCTGATCTATCAGGATACCTATATTATGGGTAACCCCGGCAAGTTCATGGGCGCCACTGATGTGGAAGTGCCTGAGATGTACTACACCGTGAAGTAAGCACCGGTTGTTCCAGGGATAAATGACGAAAGCAGGGGGGAGGGGCATCCTCCCTCCTGTTTCCTTAAACAAAGGATGTGATTACGATCAGTAATTCATACGCCCCTCTATTAGAGATGCGGAGCATCAAAAAGGACTTTTTCGGTAACCAGGTCCTTACGGACATCAATTTTACTCTTGGCGCCGGACAGGTTTTGGGCCTGTGCGGCGAAAATGGCGCGGGTAAATCTACCCTGATGAAGATTCTGTTTGGCATGGATGTGATCCGGGAGACCGGCGGCTATGAGGGCGACATCCTGCTGAATGGAGAGAGGGCGGTATTCAACACCCCCTTCGACGCGCTGGAGGCGGGCATTGGCATGGTGCATCAGGAGTTCTCCCTGATTCCCGGCTTCACCGCTACAGAAAATATTCTCCTGAATCGGGAGCCCCAAAAGAAGAATGTAATTTCCGAGGTATTCGGCTCGCGGCTGAACACCCTGGATTATAAGGAGATGGACCGGCTCTCCGCCCAGGCCATCCAGAAAATGGGCGTGGAGATCGACGCCAAGATGCTGATCAGCAGCATGCCCGTCGGCCATAAGCAGTTCACCGAGATCGCGCGGGAGCTCAGCAAGGATCAGATGAAGCTCCTGATCCTGGACGAGCCCACCGCCGTGCTGACGGAGCGGGAGGCGGAGGCCTTGCTGGAGTCCATCCGGAGCATGGCGGCCCGGGGCATTTCTGTGATTTTCATCACCCACCGCCTCCGTGAGATCCTGGCTGTGTGCGACCAGGTGGTGGTGATGCGGGACGGCAAGGTGGTCCGGGATATTCCCGCCGGCGAGACCAGCGTGGAGGATATCACCCGCTGGATGGTGGGCCGGGATATGCAGGCTGCCGCCGCTCCTGCGCCGGAAGCGGCCAAGGCGGAAAACACCAACGCCAAGACGGTGATGTCCATCCGGAATCTCTGGGTGGATATGCCCGGCGAGACAGTGCGCAACGTCAGCTTGGATATTCAGGAGGGCGAGATCCTGGGCATCGGCGGCCTGGCCGGCCAGGGCAAGCTGGGAATCCCCAACGGCGTCATGGGCCTGTATGAGGCTGGCGGCACCGTGGAGTTCGAGGGTCAGGCCATCGCCCTCAACAGCCCCCGGAAGTGCTTGGATTCCTCCCTGGCATTCGTGTCGGAGGACCGCCGGGGCGTGGGTCTGCTGCTGGACGAGAGTCTGGAGTGGAACGTGGCGTTCTCGGCCATGCAGATTCAAAATAAGTTTTTGAAGCCTCTGCTGGGCGGCTTGGTCAAGTGGCGGGATGAGAAGGCCATTCACGCGGTGACACAGAAATACATTGACCAGCTGCAAATCAAGTGTACCAGCTCCAAGCAGAAGGCAAGGGAGCTCTCCGGCGGCAACCAGCAGAAGATCTGCCTGGCAAAGGCCTTCGCGCTGGAGCCCAAGTTCCTCTTTGTGTCGGAGCCCACCCGGGGCATCGACGTGGGCGCCAAGGCACTGGTGCTGGAGGCCCTGCGGAAGTTCAACCGGGAGAGCGGCGTCACGGTGGTCGTAATCTCCTCCGAGCTGGAGGAGCTGCGGCAGACCTGCGACCGGGTTGCCATTATCTCCGGCGGACAGGTGGCGGGCATTCTGCCCGCGGCGGCGTCCTCGGAGGAATTCGGCCTGCTGATGGTCAGCAAGGTCATATAAGGAGGAGGGAACGATATGCATCAACCTGCAACTGCCATCGCATTGCAATATTGGCTCAAGAAGATGGGCTATCCCCGGCTGATCATCGGCGGATTCCTCCTCGTGCTGTTCATTCTGGCCCCCATCACCGGGTCCGACCTGACGACGCAGATCACCAACGTCATCAACCGCTTCAGCTGGAACGCCGTGCTGGTCCTGGCCATGGTGCCCATGATCCACTCCGGCTGCGGCCTGAACTTCGGCGTGCCACTGGGAGTCCTGGCGGGCCTTCTGGGCGGTACGCTGGCCATTGAGATGGGCTTCACCGGCCCCATGAGCTTTGTGATGGCCATTCTGGTGTCCACCCCCTTTGCCATTCTTTTCGGCGGCGGCTATGGCGCGCTGCTGAACAGAATCAAGGGCGGCGAGATGATGGTAGCCACCTATGTGGGACTCTCCTCAGTGTCCTTCATGTGCATCATGTGGCTGCTGATCCCCTACAAGAATCCCTCCATCGTCATGGCCTACACCGGCGAGGGGCTGCGGAGCATGTTCGCCCTGGACAGCTTCTACGCGGGCGCCCTCTCCAATCTCCTGGAGATTGACCTGAACCGCCTGGGGATCAATCTGGTGATTCCCACCGGGTCTGTGGTGTTCTTCGCGCTGCTGGCCCTGGCCGTGTGGGCGTTCTTCCACACCAAGACCGGAACCGCCATGACCGCCGTGGGCTCCAACCCCATCTTTGCCAAGGCCTCCGGCATCAATGTGGACCGGATTCGGATTCTGTCGGTGATCCTGTCCACCTGGCTGGGCGCCGTGGGTGTGCTGGTCTATCAGCAGGGCTTCGGCTTTGTGCAGCTCTATACAGCCCCTATGAATATGACCATGCCGGCAGTGGCGGCTGTTCTCATCGGCGGCGCGTCGGTGAATAAGGCCTCCATCTCCAATGTCATCATCGGCACCTTCCTCTTCCAGGGTCTTGTGACCATGACGCCCACGGTGATTACCGCCCTGATCCATACGGACGTGAGCGAGGTCATCCGGATCATCGTCTCCAATGGCATGGTGGTCTATGCCCTGACGAGAAAGACGGAGGAGAGCGCATGAAACTGAAAAAGAATTTTGACGCGGTTGAGTTCCTGAAAAACAACCTGGTGCCCATCATGTTCATCGTGATCTGCGCCTTCTGCATCCCCCTCTCCGGCCTCTCTCCCAGCTATCTGCTCAATGAAATCGTCACCCGCATGGGCCGGAACATCTTCCTGATTCTGAGCCTCCTGATCCCCATCATGGCGGGCATGGGCCTGAACTTCGGCATGACCCTGGGGGCCATGGCGGGACAGATTGCCCTGATCTTCGTCACGGACTGGCAGATCTGGGGCATCCCCGGCGTGGTGCTGGCCATGATTTTGTCGGTGCCCTTCTCGGTGCTCCTGGGCCTTTTGTGCGGGAAGCTCATGAATATGGCCAAGGGACGGGAGATGATCCTGGGCTATATGATGAACTACTTTGTCACGGGCCTGTACCAGATGGTGGTGCTCTACTTTATGGGTTCCATCATCCCCATCAAGCATGCGGCCATCCGCCTGCCCCGGGGCTTCGGCATCCGGACCACCGTGGGTCTCGCGAATCTCCGGCAGTGCTTGGACAACCAGTTCGCCATCACGATTCAGGGCGTGAAGATCCCGGTCCTGAGCTTTATCATCATCGCGGTCCTCTGCGTCTTCATCATCTGGTTCCGCCGGACGAAGCTGGGCCAGGACATGCGGGCGGTGGGCCAGGATATGGAGGTGGCCCAGGCCGCCGGCATCAACGTGGACCGTACCCGGATCATCGCCATCATCATCTCCACGGTCTTCGCCGGCTTCGGCATGATCATCTATCTCCAGAACATCGGCAACTTCCCCACCTACACCGCCCACTCCCAGATCGGCATGTTCTGCATCGCCGCGCTGCTGGTCGGCGGGGCCAGCGTGGAGAAGGCCAATATCAGCAACGTGTTCCTGGGCGTGATTCTGTTCCACACCCTGTTCATCGTAGCGCCCCGGGCCGGCGCGGCCATCACCGGCAACGCCATGATCGGCGAGTATTTCCGGGTGTTTGTGTCCTATGGCGTCATCACGCTGGCCCTCATCATGTATGAGGTCAAGAAGCGCCGGGCACGGAGCCAGGGCGGCCAGCTGCTGGCGCAGGCGCAGAAAGAGGGGGGCGTCCAGGCATGAAGGGAAAGGCACTGGTAATTCGTCTGGTGGTTCTGGCCGTCGTGCTTGCAGTGGCGGCCGCCATGATGGTGATCGGCCGCGGGCACTCCATCTATCTGGACAACAAGACCCTGGAGGGTTACGAGGGACAGGACTACAAGGCCTATGAGCGGATTGTGATCACGGTTGACGGCGAAGAGGTCGCCAAATTGGGCAAGCGGGAGCGGGGCATGGCCACCTGCATGGGCCAGACCTTTAAGATGTCCTTGGAGATCACGGAGCAAAAGGGCGATGAGCCCCGGATCGAAGAGGTCACCGTGGCTCTGCCCTACAATGTGGACGGCATCATCATCAACCTGCCCGCCTACCTGGCGGGACTCCCGGAAGAGGCATGGTTCTCCGAGTTTGTACCCATGGTGCAGGAGGAGCCCGCCGACGAGGAGCCCCTTCCCGGCGAGGTGAGCGACTTCCCCATGGATGGCACAGAGGGCATGGACGAGGGCCTGGGTGACATCTGATCCCAGGGAAGATACAGCGGCTGTGCTGAAAGACGACCGCCCCGCCGTAGGCGGGGCGGTCGCTGCAAAAGTAAGGAGGAACTGTTTATGGCAGTATTATCCCATCTGGAACCCAAGGAAGTCTTTGCGTACTTTGAGCAGCTCTGCTCCGTGCCCCACGGCAGCGGCAATACGAAGCAGATCAGCGACCTGTGCGTCCGCTTTGCCCGGGAGCTGGGCCTGCGGTGCCGCCAGGACGAGGTCAACAACGTGGTCATCTGGAAGGACGGCACCCCGGGCTATGAGAACGCGGCGCCCATCATCCTCCAAGGCCACATCGACATGGTGTGTACCAAGACGGAGACCTGCACCAAGGATATGGCGGTGGAGGGACTGGATCTGGACACCGACGGGGAGTGGGTCTGGGCCAAGGAGACCACCCTGGGCGGGGACAACTGCATCGCGGTGGCGATGATTCTGGCGCTGCTGGCGGACAAGACCCTGTCCCATCCGCCCCTGGAGGCGGTGTTCACCGTGGATGAGGAGACCGGCATGGGCGGCGCCTTCGCCCTGGACTGCTCCGACCTGAAGGGCCGGCAGCTGCTGAATCTGGACTCTGAGGAGGAGGGCGTCTTCACGGTCTCCTGTGCCGGAGGCGCCCGGCTGGACTGCTTCCTGGCCGGCAGCCGGGAACCCCTGGCAGGGGAGACGGGCTATACGGTCACGCTGGAGGGCCTTCTGGGCGGCCACTCCGGCGGGGAGATCCACATGGGCCGGGCCTCCGCCAACCAGGTGATGGGCCGGGTGCTGTACACCGCCATGGAGAAGATCCCCGGCCTGCGTCTGGCGGATATCCGGGGCGGAAAGTTTGACAACGTGATCTGCCCCTACAACCAGGCCAAGGCGGCGGTTCCGGCGGACAAGGCTCCGGAATTCGAGGCGCTGATCCGGGAGCTGGACGCCGTGCTGAAGAATGAGTACACCGGCTGCGACGACGGGATTGCGTTGCGCTGCGAACAGACGGCGCTGAGCGCCGCCCTGTCTCAGGAGACCACAGAGCGGATGCTGCATGTGCTGCTGGCGCTCCCCCAGGGCGTGCAGGCCATGAACGTGGATTTCCCCGGCCTGGTGCAGACCTCGCTGAACCTGGGTGTGATGGGCATGGAGGAGGACGGCCTCCATTTCGCGGTCTCCGTGCGCTCCTGCATTGCCTCCCAGAAGGAGATGCTGATGCAGAAGGTGCGCTCCATTGTGGAGTTCGGCGGAGGCGCGGTCTCCGTGCGGAGCGCCTATCCCGGCTGGCAGTATGTCCGGGAGTCCACCATGCGGGAGCGCCTGCTGGAGACCTACCGGGAGGTCTGCGGCAAGGAGGGCGTCATTGACGCCACCCACGGCGGCCTGGAGTGCGGGCTCTTCATCGAGAAGATGCCCGGCTTGGACGCGGTGTCCCTGGGCCCCGAGCTCCACAACGCCCACTCCGTTCGGGAGCGGCTCAGCGTGCCCTCCACGGAGCGGATGTACCGCCTGGTGCGGGAGTTTTTGAGCCGGAGCAAGTGAGCTTGATTTTGTGATACAGCGCGTGAACAGCGCCCCTGCGGGAATTTCCGCGGGGGCGCTGTTTTTTTGAGGGCGGAGTTTGGATAAGTCCAAGTTCTATAGAAGGATGGAAATCACCTGTATCCTGCCGCCCGGGTTTGTTTTTGGGAGGAATGCGGCAGAAATGACCTGATATCCTGGGAAAAACGCCAGCTTGTAAAAGTTTACTTTTACAAAC
>JAAWIL010000081.1 GCA_022796315.1 Oscillibacter sp.
CGGCCTGACGGTGGACTTCATAGACAAAACACGGCACATGGATGTGCCGGCGGCCTCGCCCGCCTTGAAAATCGGATACCGATTTTCAAGTGTTTTGACGATATGACAGTTTCCCGGACGGAACCGGGCGGATCTTTGTACACTTTCACACCCTTGCGCAGTTGGGGAAAATCCCGTAGAATGACCCCAGTATACAGGATGATTTTGAATGCGAGGAGACCGGTATGATTCTCTGTAACGAACCCCAGGGTGTGTTTACCCTGCATACCAAACATACCACCTACCAGATGAAGGCGGACAGGCACCGTGTGCTGCTGCACACCTATTACGGTCCCCGGATCTCCGGAGGGGACCTGTCCTGCCTGGTCCGGTATATGGACCGGGGCTGCTCCCCCAATCCGCCGGAGGCCGGACCGGACCGGACCTATTCCCTGGACACCCTGCCCCAGGAGTACTCCGCCTGCGGCGTGGGGGACTTCCGCCTGCCCTCCCTGGAGTTGGTTCTGCCCAACGGCAGCCACAGCGCCAGCCTGCGTTACGCGGGTTTTGAGCGGCGCCCCGGCAAGTACGCCCTGGAGGGCCTGCCCGCCTTCCGGGGGACGGAGGAGGACGCGGAGACGCTGGTGCTCTTCCTGGAGGACGCCGCAGCCGGCGTGCGGGTGGAGCTGTTCTACGGCGTCTATGAGGACAGCGACCTCATCACCCGGGCCGTGCGGGTGGTCAATCAGGGCGCGGAGCCGGTGGGACTGGCCCAGTGCGCCTCCCTCTGCCTGGACTTCCTCCGGTCGGATCTGGATCTCATCACCTTTGACGGCTGCCACATGATGGAGCGCTGCCCGGACCGGGCCCGCCTGCGCTCCGGCATCCAGGGGGTGGGAAGCGTCCGGGGCACCGCCAGCCACCAGCACAATCCCTTTGTGGTGCTGTGCGAGTCCCAGGCCAACGAGGATTACGGCCTGTGCTATGGAGCCATGCTGCTCTACAGCGGCAGCTTCCAGGCGCTGGCGGAGCGCAGCCAGTACGACAACGCCCGGCTGGTCATGGGGATCAACCCCTATCACTTCCACTGGACCCTGGCCCCCGGCGAGAGCTTCACCGCCCCGGAGGCGGCCCTGGTCTGCTCCCCGGAGGGTCTGGGCCGGATGAGCCGGCAGTTCCACCGGGCCATCCGGCGGCACCTGATTGACGATCCCTGCGCCGGACAGCGCCGCCCGGTGCTGGTCAACAACTGGGAGGCCACCTATTTCAGCTTTGACGCCGATAAGCTGGTGGAGATCGCCCGGACCGCCGCCCCTCTGGGGATTGAGCTCTTCGTGATGGACGACGGCTGGTTCGGCAGGCGGGACGACGACAACAGCGGCCTGGGAGACTGGCGGGTGAACACCGAAAAGCTCCCCGGCGGCCTGGAGGCCCTGGTGCCCCGGCTGAAGGAGCTGGGGATGGCCTTTGGCATCTGGATGGAGCCGGAGATGGTCAGCGAGGACAGCGACCTCTACCGGGCCCACCCGGACTGGGCGCTGGCAATTCCGGGACGGGACCCCGCCCGGTGCCGCAACCAGCTGGTGCTGGACTTCTCTCGGGCCGATGTCCGGGAGTACGTCTATGGGCAGATCAGCGCGGTGCTCTCCAGCGCCGAGGTGCGCTATGTGAAGTGGGACATGAACCGCAGCCTCACCGACGTGTACTCCGCCGCCCTGCCGCCGGAGCGCCAGGGGGAGGTATACCACCGGTATGTGCTGGGGGTCTATGAAATGCTGGCGCGGATGCGCCGGGACTATCCCCAGATCCTGATTGAGGGCTGTGCCGGCGGCGGGGCCCGGTTTGACGGCGGGATGCTGTACTACACCCCCCAGATCTGGTGCAGCGACAACACCGACGCCGTGGACCGCCTGAAGATCCAGTACGGCACCTCCTTCTGCTATCCCGTCAGCACCATGGGGGCCCATGTCTCCGTGGCGCCCAACGAGGAAAACGGCCGCGTCACCCCCATGGAGACCCGGGGCGTGGTGGCCATGGCCGGAACCTTTGGCTACGAGATGGACCTGAGCCGGTGCGGCGAGGAGGAACAGGAGATCATCCGCCGCCAGACCGCCTTTTTTAAGGAACACTATGAGTTGATCCAGCAGGGCGACTACTACCGTCTCACCAGCCCCTTTGACGGCGGCCCTTACACCGCCTGGGAGCAGGTCTCGCCGGACCGGAGGGAGGCCCTGGTCTCCCTGGTCACCGGGGGAACGCGCTCCGCCCAGTCCTTCACGGCTCTGCGCCTGAAGGGCCTGGACCCGGAGAGGCAGTACCGGATCAACGGCGGGGAGGACCTCTGGCGGGGCGACGTTTTGATGGCCGCGGGCTATCCGCTGCCCATGCTGCGGGGGGACTACCAGTCCTTGCAGCTCTACCTGCGGGCAGAGTAAGAACCTGTATTCATAATCGCGGGATGCCGGATGGACGGGGAGTTTTCTCGTCAGACAAGGAGAGTTTCCGCAGCAATCCTGACGGATTGCAGGGAACAGCGACGCAGTATGGCGGGAAAAAGACCCCCCAGACGGCGTTCATCGGTTGTGAATACAGGTTTTAAAAACCCGGATTCCCCTCCCGGCGGCGGGGAGGGGGAATCCAGGTTTCCAAGAGGCGAAGCTATTCCCTGGGGATCTGCCGGTTCTGGTTCCGCCATTCCCGGGGAGACACGCCGTAGCGCTTTTTGAAGGCCCGGGAGAAGTGGAGCTGATTGGGGTAGCCGCACAGGGCGGAGATCTCGCCGATGGAGCGGCTGGTCCCCTTGAGCCAGCCGGCGGCCTTGGAGAGGCGCAGGCGGATCAAAAACTCCTGGGGCGGGCAGCCGGTGCTCTCCTTGAAGAGCTTGCTGAAATAGCTCCGGTTGAGCTTGCACACGCCGGCGATCTCCTCCACGGTGAGCTCCCGCTGGTAGTTGTGCTCCATGAAGGTGATGGCCTCCTGGATGTAGAAATCCTGGAGCTGTCCGCCCTGGAGCGCCTGCCGGGTGGAGGAGGACTGGATCAGCCCGTCCAGGAACAGGCACAGGTGCCCGATCAGGTGGAGGGTCGAGGCCTCGGAGTGCTCGGTGATGTAGAGTATGGTGTCCCGCACCGGCTGGGCCAGGGCGGGGCTCAGGGGCCGGTAGATGGGCTGGACGCCGTTCAGGCCCGCACTGGTGAGATACTCCGCCGCCCGCAGGCCGTCGAACTCCAGCCAGGCGTATTTCCAGGGCTCGTCCCGGTCGGCGCAGTAGGTGGCGACCTGGTCCGGGCAGATCAAAAAGCCCTGGTCCGCCTCCAGACGGTACTTGTGCGTGACGCCGTCCCGGTCGTTGGCGTCCAGAAAGCCCCGGCCGGAGAGCACGTAGTGGAACAGGTAGTGATTGCGCACGAAGGGGCCGAAGGAGTGCAGGGGGGCGCACCGCTCCCAGCCGTACTGATAGAGCCGCAGGTCCAGGAAGTTCTCGTTGGGAAACAGGGAGAAGGAGAAGTTGTCCATAGGGAGGCACATCCTTTCCGGGAAGGGCGCAGGCGGAGCCGGCCCACGGAGATGGGCGCGTGGGGTCTGTATGGACGATACGATATAGGCAGACCGCTTGAAAACCGGGCACCCGATGCTCAAGGCGGGCAAAGGCACATGCCGTGGGCCTTTGCCTGGGAAATCTGCCGTCAGGCCGTTTCACGGCCCCTGGGCGCATCGGCTCCCCAGGGATGAAAAGAAGCGAACGCTTCTTTTCCGCTACGGTGATTATAGCACATGTCGGTTGGAAATCCAACTGGGAAAAGAGGAGAATGCGATGAATGACGTAACCGCTCTGGGCGAGCTGCTGATCGACTTCACCAGCTGTGGTGACAGCGGGCAGGGAAACACGCTCTTTGAGGCAAATCCCGGCGGGGCGCCCTGCAATGTGCTGGCGATGCTGGCCCGGCTGGGCCGGCGGACCGCCTTTGTGGGCAAGGTGGGCGCGGACCTCTTCGGCCGGATGCTGAAGAGCGCCATTGAGGAGGCGGGCATCTCCGCCGGGGGCCTGGTCCTGGACCCCGCCGCCCACACGACGCTGGCCTTCGTGCAGAACGCCCCGGACGGCGACCGGGAGTTCAGCTTCTACCGGGACCCCGGCGCCGACGAGCTGCTGCGGGCGGAGGAGCTGCCGGAGCACGTGCTCCAATCGACCCGGATCTTCCACTTCGGGTCGCTGTCCCTGACCCGGGAGCCCGCCCGGTCGGCCACCCGGGCCGCCGTGGAACAGGCCCGGCGGGCCGGGGCCGTCATCAGCTTTGATCCCAACCTGCGCCCCTCCCTCTGGGGAGACCTGGAGGAGGCGAAGGCACAGATGCTCTGGGGCTGCGGCCAGTGCGGCGTGCTGAAGATCGCGGAGGAGGAGCTGACCTTCCTCACGGGCTGCCGGGACGCCCTGGAGGGCGCGGAGGTCCTGCGCCGCCGCTGTCCCCAGATCCGGCTGCTGCTGATTACCCGGGGGAGAAACGGCAGCACCGCCCTCTGGGGGGACCTGGCGGTCTCCAGGCCCACCTATCTCCAGGTCCGGGCCGTGGACACCACCGGCGCGGGGGACACCTTCTGCGGCTGCTGCCTCCACTTCCTGCTGGACCACGGGCTGGAGGACCTGGACGGGGAACGGCTGGGGGAGATGCTCTCCTTTGCCAACGCGGCGGCCAGCCTGGTCACCGCCAAAAAGGGCGCGCTCCGCAGCATGCCGGACCCGGAGGAGATCCGGCGGCTGGCGGCGGAGGGCGCGAAGGGAGGCTGAGGCCCTGTGAATTCGTATGTGCGCCGGCTCTCAGAGCGGCAGGACGAGCTGGAGTGGCTCTACATGGAGCTGTACGGCGACCGGGCCCGCCTGGAGGAGCTGGAGGCGGCCATGGCGGAGGCCTGGAGCCGGCGGAGCGTCGCCTTAAAGCGCCTGGACAGCCGGCGGGAGAAGAACCCGGACTGGTTCCGGAGCGGGAAGATGCTGGGGGTCACCATGTACACGGACCTCTTCGCCGGAACCCTCTCCGGCGTGCTGGAGAAGCTGGACTATCTCCAGGAGCAGGGGGTGACCTACCTCCACCTGATGCCCCTTTTAAAGATGCCCCACCCGGACAACGACGGCGGCTACGCCGTGGAGGATTTCAACCTGGTGGACCCCGGTCTTGGCAGCAACGAGGATCTGGAGCGCCTGACCGCCGCCATGCGCCGGCGGGGCATGAGCCTGTGCCTGGACTTCGTCATCAACCACACGGCGGACACCCACCCCTGGGCCCTGGGGGCCAAGGCGGGGAACCCGGAGGATCAGGACCGCTACCTCTGCTATGACACCCCGGACATCCCCCGGGAGATGGAGAAGACGGTTCCGGATGTGTTTCCGGAGACGGCCCCCGGCAGCTTCCTGTACGTGCCGGAGATGGGGAAGTATGTCTGCTCCTCCTTCCATCCCTACCAGTGGGACCTGAACTACCGGAACCCGGCGGTGTTCAACGACATGGCCGGCAGTATGCTCCGCCTGGCGAACCTGGGGGTGGAGGTGCTGCGGATGGACGCGGTGCCCTACCTCTGGAAGGAGCTGGGCACCACCTGCCGGAACCTGCCCCAGGTTCACACCATCATGCGGATGATCCGCCTGATGACCGAGGTGGTCTGCCCCGGCGTGATTTTGAAGGGGGAGGTGGTCATGGCTCCCCGGGAGCTGGCCCCCTACTTCGGCACCCCGGAAAAGCCCGAGTGCCACCTGCTCTACAACGCCTCCACCATGGCCGCCCAGTGGAGCGCCCTGGCCAGCGAAGACGTCCGCCAGCTCAAGCGCCAGCTGGATGATCTCCACGCCCTGCCCGGCCACGGCTGCTTTGTGAACTACCTGCGCTGTCACGACGACATCGGCTGGGGCCTCAACGAGGAATTCGGCAGGACCATCGGCCAGGACCCGGTGGCCCACAAGCGGTTCCTCTACGAGTTCTACGAGGGCAGCTTCCCCGGCAGCTTTGCCAGGGGGGAGCGGTATAACTACAACCCCGCCACCCAGGACGCCCGGACCTGCGGCACCACCGCCAGCCTCTGCGGCATTGAGAAGGGCGGCTTTGAGCAGGACCCGGCCCAGGTGGCCCTGGGCATCCGGCGGGATCTGATGATGCACGCGGCCATGATGTCCATGGGGGGATTTCCTATGCTCTCCAGCGGCGACGAGATCGGCCAGGTCAACGGCTATGAGTACCGCCAGGACCCCGCCCGGCGGGAGGACAGCCGCAACCTCCACCGCACGCCCTTCCGCTGGGACAACGCCGCCCTGCGCCGGACCCCCGGCACGGTCCAGCAGCGAATCTGGGACGGCCTGCGGCAGCTGGAGCGGCTGCGGGCTCAGGAGGCCTGCTTCGGCCCCGGCGCGTCCGTCTCCACCTGGGATACCCACAACCGCCACGTGCTGGCCCTGGTCCGGCGGACCGGGGAGGAGACGATGGCGTGCCTGTTCAACTTCTCCGGCCGGCGGCAGAGGGTATCTCTGGACGCCCTGGAGGGCCGGTTCCTGGATCTGATCTCCGGAGAGGAGCTGTCCTGGGACGGCTGGGAGCTGGAGCCGTATCAGTACTGCCTGTCCCTGCGGCAGGGGTGAGGCGCCCCAGACAACGGAATCTCCCCGTTTTTTGACAGACTGAAGAAGCAAATGCGTCTTTTCAACCCTGGGGTGCCTGCGCGCCCAGGGGCCGTGAAACGGCCCGGAGCTTTTCGCTCCGGGCCGCGTTTTTTTGTTTCCGGCGTTCAGACCTCGTCCCCCAAAACGGGGTCCGGGACGGCGTCCAGCAGCTTCTGGGACTCCTCCGCAGGCAGCAGGGACACCTCCCGCAGCTTGCTGTTGATCTTCCGGGTGCGGGTGCCCACCAGCTTGTCCAGCTCCGCGCCGGTCTGCTCGATCCGCTTCTGGGCGGCGGCCAGGACGTCCTCGAACTTCCCGAACTCCGTCTTCACGGCGCTGAGGACGTTCCACACCTCCCCGGACCGCTTCTGGATGGCCAGGGTCCGGAAGCCCATCTGCAGGCTGTTCAGCAGGGCCGCGAAGGTGGTGGGGCCGGCGATGTTCACCTTGTACTGCCGCTGGAGCACCTCCACCATGCCGCTGCGGACCACCTCGGCGTAGAGGCCCTCGAAGGGCAGGAACATGATGGCGAAGTCCGTGGTGTTGGGCGGGTCAATGTACTTGTCCCGGATGTCCTTGGCACAGCCCTTGATCCGGGTTTCCAGCAGGGACTGGGCGGCGGCGATGGCGGCGGGGTCCCCGGTCTCGTAGGCGTCCGCCAGCTGGGCGTAGGTGTCTCCGGGGAATTTGGCGTCCACGGGAAGCAGGACCTCCTGTCCGTTCTCCCCCGGCAGGCGGATGGCGTACTCCACCCGGGTGGAGGCGCCCTTCTTGGTAACCACATTCTCCGCGTACTGCTCGCGGGTCAAAATCTCGTCGATGATGGCCCCCAGCTGGTACTCGCCCACGATGCCCCGGGTTTTCACGTTGGAGAGGACCTTCTTCAGGTCCCCCACGCCGCTGGCCAGGGTCTTCATCTCCCCGAGGCCCGTGTAGACCTCCTGGAGCCGTTGGTTGACCATCTGGAAGGACTGGGTGATCCGGTCGTCCAGGGTCTTTTGGAGTTTTTCGTCCACGGTGGAGCGCATCTTCTCCAGCTGCTGGCGGTTATCATTCTGAAGGGACTCCAGCCGCTCCTGGACGGTGGCCCGGATGCCGTCCAGGGAGGTCCGGTTCTGGGCGGTGAAGGTCTGGAACTGCTCCCCCACGGTCTGGAGCTGGGCGGTGACGGTGGTCCGGAGTCCCTCCTGGCCCTGGGTGAGGAGGATGGAGATGTCCTCCATGCGCTTGTCCTGCATGGCAAACTGCTTGTCCTGGGCGGCGGAGAGGGTGGCGGTGGTCTCCTTCAGGGTGGCCTGCAGGGCGGCCATCTTCTCCGACACGGCGGCATTGAGCTGCTCCTGGTGGCGGCCGATCATCTCCGTCAGCTCCCGCAGGCGGGCGTCCTGACGGCCGGCGGCCTGGGTTTGGGCGGCGGCCTGGGTATCCGAGAAGGTCCGCATAGCCGTTTGCAGCTGGGCCGTCAGCTCCGTCCGAGTGGCCCGGGATTCGGCCGCCGTGGCCTCCCGGAGCTCCGCGGAGAGCGCGGCCTGCTGCCGGGCCAGGACCCCGGAGAGCTCCTGCCGGAGGGCGGCCTGAGCCGGGGGCCCCGCCGTTTTCAGAAGGCGGAGCAGCAGCACGGTGTTGACCAAAAGAAGAACCAGGGCCGCTGCCCCGAGGAGTTCAGAAATTCCCATGGGTTGGGTGCCTCTCTTTCTAATTTTGTAAATCGATAAAACTGAGAAGCTGTACCAATAGGTGACGGTATGCAGATTGGCAAGAAAAATTTTTGCCTGGCAAGGAAGAAACTCGCAGGAATCCTGACGGATTTCAAGA
>JAAWIL010000082.1 GCA_022796315.1 Oscillibacter sp.
CACCTGGCCGATGTTCATACGGCTGGGCACGCCCAGGGGGTTCAGCACGATGTCCAGGGGCGTGCCGTCGGGCAGGAAGGGCATATCCTCCTGGGGCAGCACCCGGGAGACCACGCCCTTGTTGCCGTGGCGGCCGGCCATCTTGTCGCCCACCTGGATCTTGCGGCGCTGGGCGATATACACCCGCACCACCATGTTCACGCCGGGGGAGAGCTCGTCGCCGGCCTCCCGGGTAAAGACCTTGGTGTCCAGCACGATGCCGCTCTCGCCGTGGGGCACCTTCAAAGAGGTATCCCGGACCTCCCGGGCCTTCTCGCCGAAAATGGCCCGCAGGAGCCGCTCCTCGGCGGTGAGGTCCGTCTCGCCCTTGGGGGTGACCTTGCCCACCAGAATGTCGCCGGCCTTGACCTCGGCGCCCACCCGGATGATGCCGTTCTCGTCCAGATCCTTCAGGGCGTCCTCGCCCACGTTGGGGATGTCTCTTGTAATCTCCTCGGGACCCAGCTTGGTGTCCCGGGCGTCGATCTCGAACTCCTCAATGTGTACGGAAGTGTACAGGTCCTCCCGCACCAGGCGCTCGTTCAGAAGCACCGCGTCCTCGTAGTTGTAGCCCTCCCAGGTCATAAAGCCTACCAGGATGTTCTGGCCCAGGGCAATCTCGCCCTGCTCCGTGGCGGGGCCGTCGGCCAGCACCGTGGGGTCCTCGCCGCCGTGGACCCGCTCGCCCACGTCCACAATGGGGCGCTGGTTGATGCAGGTGGTGTGGTTGGAGCGCAGGAATTTGGTGAGCTTATAGTCCTTGGTCTCGCCGCTGTCATAGCGGACGGTGACGTGGCGGGCGTCCACCGCCGTCACCACGCCGTCGCCCTCCGCCAGCACCACGATCTCGGAGTCAATGCAGATCTTGTGCTCCATGCCGGTGCCCACGATGGGGGCGTGGGGCCGCAGCAGAGGCACGGCCTGGCGCTGCATGTTGGCGCCCATGAGGGCCCGGTTGGCGTCGTCGTTGGGCAGGAAGGGGATCATGGCCGTGGCGATGGAGACCATCATCCGGGGGGAGACGTCGATATAGTCCACCCGCTCCTTGTCCACCTCCACGATCTCGTCCCGGTGGCGGCAGGTGATACGGGCGTTGATGAGGCAGCCGTTCTCGTCCAGGGGCTCCACCGCCTGGCCCACGATGAAGTTGTCCTCCTCGTCGGCGGTCATATAGGTGATCTCCCCGGCCACCTTGCCGGTGGCCTTGTCCACCGCACGGTAGGGGGACTCAATGAAGCCGTACTCGTTGATCCGGGCGTAGGTGGCAAGGTACGAGATCAGACCGATGTTGGGACCTTCCGGGGTCTCAATGGGGCACATGCGGCCGTAGTGGCTGTAGTGAACGTCCCGGACCTCCATGTTGGCCCGCTCCCGGCTGAGGCCGCCGGGGCCCAGGGCGGAGAGACGCCGTTTGTGGGTCAGCTCCGCCAGGGGGTTCGTCTGGTCCATGAACTGGCTCAGGGGGCTGGAGCCGAAGAACTCCTTGATGGAGGCGGTGACGGGCCGGATATTGATGAGGCTCTGGGGGGTCACGATATCCAGATCCTGGATGGTCATGCGCTCCCGGATGGTGCGCTCCATCCGGGAAAACCCGATGCGGAACTGGTTTTGCAGCAGCTCGCCCACGCACCGCAGCCGCCGGTTGCCCAGGTGGTCGATGTCGTCCTTGACGGAGATGCCCCGGGCCAGACCGTTCATATAGTTGATGGAGGTGAGGATATCGTCCACAATGACGTGCTTGGGCACCAGGTCGTCCCTGTGGAGCTTGATCTGGTCGATGAGCTCCTCTCCCTGGTACTGCCCCAGCAGCTCCTGGAGCACCTCAAAGCGGACCCGCTCCTTGATGCCGCAGACCTCCAGGGGATCGAAGTCCACGTAGTGGCCCAGGTCGCACATCTTGTTGGAGCACACCTGCAGCGTCTCGCCCTCGGTGTCGATGGCGACCTCGCTGACGCCCACGGCGTCCAGCAGCCGGGCGTCGGCCTTGCTCAGGAGGTGCCCGGCGTCAAAGAGGATCTCGCCGGTGGCGGGGTCCGCCGCGGGCTGGGCCAGCCTGCACCCGGTGATCCGCTGCCACAGGGACAGCTTCTTATTGAACTTGTACCGGCCCACAACGGACAGATCGTAGCGCCGGGGATCGAAGAACAGATTGTGCAGCAGGGTCTCCGCCGCCTCCACCGTGGGGGGCTCGCCGGGCCGGAGGCGCCGGTAGATCTCCAGCATGGCGTCCTCGTAGGTCTTACAGGGGTCCTTCTCCAGAGTGGCCACGATCCGGGGATCGCCGCCGAAGCGGTCCAGAATCTCCTGGTCGCTCTTGATGCCCAGGGCCCGGATCAGGCAGGTGATGGGGATCTTGCGGTTCTTGTCAATCCGGACCCAGAAGAGCTCGTTGGCGTCGGTCTCATACTCCAGCCAGGCGCCCCGCTGGGGGATCATCTGGGCGGTGAGGATGGGCAGGTCCGTCTTCAGGTCGATCTCCTTGCTGTAGTACACGCCGGGGGAGCGGACGATCTGGGAGACCACCACCCGCTCGGCGCCGTTGATGACGAAGGTGCCGGAGTGGGTCATCAGGGGGAAGTCCCCCATGAAGATCTCCTGCTCCTTGATCTCCTCGGTCTCCCGGTTCCGCAGCCGGACCTTGACCTTCAGCGGCGCGGCGTAGGTGGCGTCCCGGGCCTTGCACTCCTCCACGTCGTACTTGGGCGCCTCGTCCATCTTGTAGTCGATGAACGTCAGCTCCAGGTTGCCCTGGTAGTCCGTAATCGCGCCCACATCGGCGAAGACCTCCCGGAGGCCGGTGTCCAAAAACTCCTGGTAAGACGTCTTCTGGATCTCCAGAAGGTTCGGCATGGGGACGACCTCCTCATACCGGGCGAAGTTTTTCCGAAGGGTCTTTCCGTAATACTTGTCTTTGGCCATCTTCTCAACTCACCTTTCTCCCCCGCCCTGTCCGGCGGAGACGAATTCCGCAGCGCCGCGATACACCGGGATGCGTTGTTAAAATCCGGCCCGCGCGCTCTTGCATTGTCATGGGAAATGTGCTATGCTCTCTCTAGTGTGAAAGTGGGGATTTTTACCCTCCATATCACGATAAGCGGCTTATTTTACCATGGCGGCGCCGAAATGTCAAGGGGAAATTTGCCCTTTTCCGCGGCAGCGCGTTTTTCGGAGGGAGGCGTCAGCCTCCCCTTTTTGTTGCCCGGAGTCCTTTTCCCGCGCCCCGGGCAGACAGCAAAAGGTCCCGATCCCCTGCGGGATCAGGACCTTTTTTCCTTCTCGCCTTATTCGTAGAGTTCCTCGTCTGCGTAGTCGTCGTACTCGGAGTTGAATCTCTCCCGCAGGCGCTTGCGCATGCCGCAGCAGCCCACGGACAGGTCGTGCCAGCCGCCGATCAGCAGGCAGATCAGCGCGGCCAGGGCCAGGCTGGCGCCGACAATCTTCATCACCATCTGTGCGGTTTTGCTCATGATCGTCTCCTCCTCAAACGTTTGATTGGTTGGCAGACCTATCATACACGATTTTAGAGGAAATTACAATACCTTTTCGCAATCCTTCCCCCGGTTCAGCGGAATCCGTCCCTTTCCGGCTCCGGGACCTCCCCGGCCCGCAGCCGGTTCGCCCTCGCCTGGAGCTCCCGGAAGGAGGACGCGCCGTCCTCCCGCCGCAGGGTGGTCTGGATGGCGGGGGGCAGGGTCTGAAAATACTCCCAGGCTGTGAGGTCCTGGTCCAGCAGGTCCGTCAGGCAGAGATATTCATCCATCTTTTCATTGCTCACCTCCGGACCTAGCTTCTCCGGAGAGCGGCAGAACTCGAGGTGCATTTCATGGAAATCCGGCAGATTTTGGAAGACAAACAGGCCTTTCTCCCCCTGCTGCTCCTGGGGGACGAGCAGGAGTCCCTGATCCGGGGCTATCTGGGCGCCAGCAGCCTCTTTGCCCTGTATGACGGCGGCGCTCTCCGGGCGGTCTGCGCCCTGGCCCGGGAAAACCAGGGGATCTATGAGATCAAAAACCTGGCGGTGGCCCCGGAGGCCCAACAGCGGGGCTATGGCCGGCGGATGGTGGACTTTGCCGCCGGATACTGCCGGCAGCGGGGCGGCCGCCGCCTCCTGGCGGGCACCGGGGACAGCCCCCTGACGGTTCCCTTTTACACCGCCTGCGGCTTCCGGGAACTCCGCCGGGAGCCTGGCTACTTCCCCGCCCACTACGACCACCCCATCTGGGAGGCCGGGAAGCTCCTGACGGACCTGGTGGTCTTCGCCCTGGACCTGGCCCCGCCCCGCTCCCCCGGCCCGGGCGCGTGAAGGCGCGTCTCCTCGTTCCAGGGCCTGCTCACATAGGCCCCGCCGCCTCGGTTTTCCCGCACCCGGCGGCGGAAAATTCTCACAGCACCGGAGGACAAAACGATGGCACATATTTCGCTGAACCCCGGCGAGACCCTGATTGGGCAGGGCATGATGGCCTATTGGGAGCCCATCCTGGGAAGCTCCTGCCACGTGTGGCGCGGTACGCTCTATGTGACCAGCCGGCGGGTCTGCTACCGCATCTCCTGGCTACGCCACATGGAATTTGAGCTCCCCCTTTCCGAGATCCGGGGGTTTACCGTCGGAACGCATCTGTTTGCCACAAAAGTGACCCTGCACAGCAAATCCGGGGAACGGTTCACCGTCACCGGCTTTCCCGTGAAAAAGCTCCAGGATTGGCTGGCCCGGGCGGGCGTTCAGAAATTATAGGGTATCGAAGCGGTTTCCGGCGCGTTTTACCGCGGCGGCCGCCGTCTCACTCCTAATGGCTTTCATCGCTGTTCTGTTGGGATTTCCCCCAAAACCTTTTTTGGCGGTGTCCCCGCTGTGGACATCCATTTCCGTATTATGATTCCCGAATTTTAAATTCAGAAATACATTTGGTTGAAGCCGTTTTGCGCACCGCATCGCGAGACCGGCGCGTTTGAAAAACCGCCTGCAAAGAAACCGCGAAATTCCCCGGCGGGTACCGGAAGACATCGAACCGGAACCCGCAGGTCATGACTTCCGGCCTTTTCGTTCAGAAGCAAGAACCTGTATTCATAATCGGGGGATACCGGATGGACGAGGAGTTTTCTCGTCAGACAAGGAGATTTTCCGCAGCAATCCTGACGGATTGCAAGGAGAAGCGACGCAGTATGGTGGGAAAAAGACCGCCCAGACAGCGTTCAACGGTTGTGAATACAGGTTCTAATATCTCCGTCCCGGCGCGCAGAGAGAGATTGAGGAAGAACTCCGGCGCATACGGGAAGCGGACGAGCGCGATTCCACGGACGCCTGAACAGACCGGATTCCCCCAAGATATTTACCCGGAAGGAGACCTCCTCATGTACTGCTACCACCTGGACGGGGCGCCGGCGGCGTCCCTCTCCCCCAACCTGCCCCTCCCGGCGGCGGAGTCCGGAATCCCCGCGCGGTTCCTGGTCCACGCCGATCCCGCCCTGTGCCCCGCCGTCTGGCGCGTCACGGACCCCCGCCAGCTGACGGCGGACCGGGCGGACGTTACCTGGCTGGACCCCCGGCGGATGGGAGACTCTCCGGAGCTGCCGGAGACGGTCCGGTCCGCTCTGGCCGCGGGACAGCTCACCGGCGTGAACCTCAGCCATCCCCGCTGGCGGCAGGCCCTGGAATTCACCGCCCCGAAGCCGGGGAAAAAGCGGGTCCACCTGCTGGCGGTGGGGGACGTGGGCGGCACGCTGCTGACGGCCCTGAAACTCCTGGGAGGAGACGTGATTTCCACCGTCGGCATCTGCGATTTGAGCGAACCCACCGTGGCCCGCTGGACCGCAGAGATGGGCCAGATCGCCTGGCCCTGGGACTACGGCGCCCTGCCGGAGGTGGAGCCGGTGGCGCCGGAGCGTCTCTTTGACTGTGACGTCTTCCTCTTCGCCGCCGCCAAGGCCGTTCCGCCCGTGGGCAGCGGCGTCCGGGACGTCCGGATGGCTCAGCTGGAGGCCAACCGCCCGCTGGTGGAGCACTTCGCAAGGCAGGCCCGGGCGGCGGACTTCCGCGGGCTGTTCATCGTCCTCAGCGACCCGGTGGACCCCCTGTGCCGGGCGGCCTGGCTGGCCTCCAACCTCAGCGGGGAGACAGAATCCCCAGACCTCCTGGGCCTCCTGCCGGAGCAGATCCAGGGCTTCGGCCTGGGGGTCATGAACGCCCGGGCGGCGTACTTCGCCAAGCGGGACCCCCGTTTCGCCGCCTTCCTCACCGAGGGCCGCAGCTTCGGCCCCCACGGCCAGGGGCTGGTCATTGCCAACTCTATCGCCCGCTATGACGACGCCCTCTCCCGGGAATTGACCCGGCTGACCCTGGAGGCCAACCTCCGCATCCGGGAGCTGGGATTCAAGCCCTACCTGGCCCCCGCCGTGTCCTCCGGAGCCATGCAGCTGCTGCTGGCCCTGCGGGGGGCGTGGCACTGCGGCTCGATCCCTCTGGGGGGCATTTGGTTTGGCTGCCGGAACCGTTTCACGGCCCAGGGGCTGGAATGGGAAACCCTGGAGCTGCCGGACGCCCTCTTTTTCCGCATTTTGGAGACAGAACAGGCACTTTTGCGCCTGTCTCAGTGAAGGAGGACCCATGATGGAACATCCGCTGACGGTCATCTGCCCCGGAGAGGCGGTTTCCCCCCGTCTCTCCGCCGCCCTGGATTCTGCCCTGGAGGGCTGCCAGGCCCAGGTGCTCCCCCGGCTGGAGGGCCCGCCGGAGGGGCGGCGCATCCTGTTCGCCATCTCCCTGGACAGCGGCGGGATCAGCCACGGGCTCTGTGACCTCCTGGGCTTCCTCCGGACCCGCCCCGGCTGTCTCCGGGGCTGTACCGGCGGCGTGCTGGTGGACGGGCCCGGGGAGCTGTACACCAAGGCCGCGGGCCGGGAGCTGGTGCTGGCGGCCAGCATGGCGGGCTGCGCCTTTCCCGGCCGTCCTCTGGTGGAAGCCACGGGGAACCTGCAGAATTTCACGGTCCAGGCCCGGAACGCCGGGTGTGATCTCCCGGGGGCCTACCACCTGGCGGCGGCGGATCTGGCGCGGCGGGTGCTGGCCTTTGCCCCGCCCCGGCGGGAACAGCCCCGGCTGCTGGTCCTCCACGCCTCCAGCCACCCCGCCTCCAACACCCTGGCCCTGTGGGCCCTGTGCCGGGAGCACCTGGAGGGCGTCTGTGACATCACGGAGATCGGCCTGCGGAACGGCACCCTGGAGGACTGCGCCGGGTGCCCCTACACCGCCTGTCTCCACTTCGGCGAGCAGGGGCGCTGCTTCTACGGCGGCACCATGGTCCAGGAGGTCTACCCCGCCATCCGGGGGGCGGACGGCGTGGTGCTCCTGTGCCCCAACTACAACGACGCCCTGCCCGCCAACCTGACGGCGGCCGTCAACCGGCTGACGGCCCTGTACCGGGCCGCGCCCTTTGACCGCACGGCGGTGTTCGCCCTGGTGGTGTCCGGGTACTCCGGGGGGGACCTGGTGGCCAGCCAGGTGGTATCCGCCATGAACATGAACAAGGGCTTTTGGCTGCCGCCGGGGTTCTGTCTGCTGGAGACCGCCAATGATCCGGGGGCGGCGGCACGGCTGCCGGGGATCGGGGAGCGGATGGAGGCCTTCGCAAAAAACATTGTGGCGGGGATCAGGGGTTAACGGGGGTTCCCTGCCAAAGGAAAAACAGGATGGGCAGCGCCCACCCTGTTTTTTTGTATAAAGACGGATTAAAACAGCTTCTTCAGCCCGTCCAGCTTGTCGCCCAGGTCCGACGCGGCCAGCTTCGCCTTGATGCCGGCCACCACAGGCTTCAGCTGCTCGTCCGGCAGGTTCACGCCCATCAGTTTCTCCACGGCTTTGATGGGGTCCTTCTGAAAGTCCTTCAGCAGGCCGGGGTCCTTCTGCAGCTTCTCCGCCAGCTCCTCTGCCGCTTCCTTCACGTCAACATGCAGATCCATATCGTTTCTCCTTTTTCCAGATCGTTTCCCGCCGGGATGGCGTGAAACTACCCTGCCATGGACAGCCAGGCGTGTCAAGAGACTCCGGCGAATGGGCGCGTTCGATGGCGCAGTTTCTGGCGGTTCCTGCGGACCCTGTAGGGGCGGCAACCTGCCGCCCGTCCTCCCGCAACCTCCGGATTTCCCTGAGCCCTCTCCCGGCAGACCGGATCTCCCTTTGGACGGGCGGTTGATAACCGCCCCTACATAAAATCTCCTAAGAGCCTGTTTAATATCTCGACGTGTATGGATTGGCGAGTGGATTTTTTGCCCTGCAAGGCAAAAAGCCGCAGGCATCCTGACGGATGGCAAGGATTTTTAACGCAG
>JAAWIL010000083.1 GCA_022796315.1 Oscillibacter sp.
CGCATGTCTTGGCGGCGTATTATCCGCCCTGACTGCGTTAAAAATCCTTGCCATCCGTCAGGATGCCTGCGGATTTTTGCCTTGCAGGGCAAAAAATCCCCTCGCCAATCCATACACGTCGAGATATTAAACAGGCTCTGACCGCCAGACCTGGTGGAGGGAGGGCTTGGCCCGGCCAGGGTCCGGGCCCTGCGGGGGCGGTTGTTCTATGGGAAATCCGGAGGTCACGGGAAGACGGGCCGGCGAGGGCGCCGCCCCCTACAGAGTCCGCAGGGACCGCCACAAAATCCGGCCTTGACTTTCCTGCCAATTCCTGTATATAATATGAAAACCATTCTCAAATTACGGGAGGCGTATATGGCCTATATTACAAAACAATCCCGGGCGGTGCTGCGGTGCCTGGAGTCCCGGGAGACCCTGAGCGCGGCGGAGCTGGCGGAGACGCTACGGCGGCAGGGCGAGACGGTGGGCCTGGCTACGGTCTACCGCCAGCTGGAGCGGCTGGCGGCGGAGGGGCTGGTCCACCGGGTGCCTACGGAGACGGGGGCGCTGTACCGGCGCTGTACCCACCAGCCGGCGGGCGGGTGCTGCCTGCTGCGGTGCGAGGGCTGCGGCCGGATCGCCCATCTGGACTGCGCCCAAATGGAATCCCTGAGCCGCCATATCGCGGCGGCCCACGATTTTCGCCTGGACCCCCGGCAGACGGTGCTGACGGGCCGGTGCCGGCAGTGCGCCGGAGAGGAGGGCGGCTATGGAGCCCCATGAGCTGATTGTGTGCGGGGACGTGTCCCTGGGCTATGAGGGACAGACGGTCCTCTCCCACCTGGACCTGACGGTCCGGGAGGGGGACTATCTCTGCGTGGTGGGAGACAACGGCTCCGGCAAGTCCACGCTGCTGCGGGGGCTTCTGGGCCTGCTGGCGCCCCTGTCCGGGACCATCCGCCGGGCGCCGGAGCTGGAGCGGGGGGCTGTGGGATATCTCCCCCAGCAGACCCAGGCCCAGCGGGATTTCCCCGCCACGGTCTTTGAGGTGGCCCTCTCCGGGTGCCTGAATCAGAAGGGATTTTTCTACAGCGGGGCGCAGAAGGCCCAGGCCCTGATGAACCTGGGGAAGCTGGGGGTCCTGGAGTGGAAGGACAAGAGCTACCGGGAGCTCTCCGGGGGCCAGCAGCAGCGGGTGCTGCTGGCCAGGGCGCTGTGCGCCGCCCGGCGGCTGCTGATCCTGGACGAACCCATCACCGGCCTGGACCCCGCCGCCGCCCAGGATCTCTACAAGACCCTGCACTACCTCAACAAGACCGAGGGCATGGCCATCGTCATGGTGACCCACGACCTGGCCCCGGCCCTGCGCAGCGCCCGGACGGTGCTCCACATCGGCCGGCAGGGGAATTTCCTGGGCACGGTGCCGGACTATCTCGCCTCCCCCCTGGGGCGGCGGTTTCGGGAGGCGGAGGAATGAGCGTTTTTCAGATGTTTTCCTGGCCCTTCATGCAGCGGGCCCTGATCGCCGGGGTGCTGGTGAGCCTGTGCGCGGCGCTGCTGGGGGTGTCCCTGGTCCTCAAGCGCTATTCCATGATCGGGGACGGCCTCAGCCACGTGTCCTTCGGGGCGCTGGCGGTGGCGGTGGCCCTGGGGGTGACGCCGCTGTACTTCTCCATCCCCGTGGTGATCCTGGCGGCGTTTTTGCTGCTGCGGGCGGCGGACGATCCCCGGCGGAGCAACGACGCGGCCATTGCCGCCATGAGCGCCTCGGCCCTGGCCCTGGGGGTTCTGGTGATCTCCCGGACCTCCGGCATGACCACGGACGTGGACAGCTACATGTTTGGCAGCGTTCTGGCCATGAGCTGGGGGGACGTGGCCCTGTCGGCGGTGCTGTGCGGGGCGGTGCTGGCGCTGTACGTGCTGCACTACCACAAGATCTTCGCCATCACCTTCGACGAGAGCTTTTCCAGGGCCACGGGGCTGAAGGTGGACCGCTACAACACGCTGCTGGCGGTGCTGACGGCGCTGACCATTGTGCTGGGGATGCGGATGATGGGGGCCATGCTGATCTCCTCCCTCATCATCTTCCCGGCCCTGACGGCTATGCGTCTCTTCCGGAGCTTCCGGGGGGTGGTGCTGTGCGCCGCTGTCACGTCGGTGGGGTGCTTCTGCGCCGGGCTGACGGTCTCCTTCGCGGCCTCCACGCCGGTGGGTGCTACGGTGGTGGCGGCGGACCTGACGGTGTTCCTGTGCGCCTGGGCCGTGCGGACCCTGCGGCGGTAGCCGCTGCTGTCGGGGTGCAGGGGGCGACGCGCCCCCTGCCGGGGTCCAGGGGCAGAGCCCCTGGGAGTCTGCCGCAGAGCGGCGGAAAAGAAGCGCAGCAAAACAGAGCCCGGCGTCGCAGACGCCGGGCTTGCATTTTGCGGGAGGTTTGCGTTTGCTCGGAAGCTAAAGCAGAGAGCAGCCGCGCCGGAAACAGGAAACTTCCGCGCGTCTTCTGCGGCCCCGGAATTTCCTCCCGCAAAAGGCGCGGAGGAGTTCGCCTTCGCTGTTTTGCGCACAGAGCCCCCTGCACCACATCGTCGAAAGAAATTCCGCTCTGCTCCGTTCCCGCCTCACGGCGAGAACTCCACCCGCTCCATTCCTTTCTCCTCTCCCCACGCGACCCGCTGCGCTGGGCTCGCGCGGGGGCCCCAAAAGGTGGACGAAACTTTTAATGCGCTTCTTCTGGCGGCGCTTCCAGGATTCCTTGGTTCAGCTTCAGCCGCAGCACCCGCAGTACGCTCTCGTCCACCCGCTCCATTCCTTTCTCCTCCCCCCACGTGACCCGCTGGGCTGGGCTCACGCGGGGACTCCAAAAAGGTGGACGAACCGTTTAATGATCTCCTTCTGGCGGCGCTTCCAGGATTCCCTGGTTCAGCTTCAGCCTCAGCACCCGCAGTACGCTCTCGTCCACCCGCTCCAGGGGGATCTCACCGGAGTCCACCGCCTCCGTCAGGGCCTGGACGGCCTCGCGGAGGTCCCGGGGGCACAGCAGCAGGTCCACCCCCGCCTGGACCGCCTTCACGGCGGTCTCGGCGCCGGTGTAATGGTCCGTCATGGCCTGCATCTGCAGGCTGTCCGTCATCACCACCCCGTCGAAGCCCAGCTCCTGGCGCAGCAGCTCCGTCACCAGCCGGTAGGAAAAGGGCGCCGGCTGGCTGTCCGCGTCCTGGACAATCAAATGGCCCATCATCACCGCGTCCGCCCCGGCGGCGATCCCCGCCCGGAAGGGAACCAGCTCCTCCTCGCGGAGTTGGTCCAGGGTCTTGGGGACGTAGACCGCGCCATAGTGGCTGTCGGCGGCGGTGTCCCCGTGGCCGGGGAAGTGCTTGAGGACACAGGCCGCGCCGCCGCTGTGGAAGCCCTCCACCGCCGCCGCCACCAGCTCCCCCGCCTGGGTGAAGTCCCTGCTGTAGGCCCGGTCGCCGATGACGGTATTGGCGGGGTTGGACCACACGTCCGCCACCGGGGCCAGGTCCATGTTGAACCCCACGGACCGCAGGTCCTCCGCGATGGTTTTCGCGTTCTCCGCCGCCTTCTCCGGGCCCTGGTCCGCGTAGTTCAGCATGGGGCCGATGTAGGTGGTGCCGATGGTCCCCATGAGCCGGTTCACCCGGCCCCCCTCCTCGTCACAGGTGAGGATTAAGGGGATTTTGGCATAGCTCTGAGTGGTTTCCAGCATGGTGCGGGCCTGCTCCCGGCTCACCAGGTTCGTCCGGTCGTAGATCAGGCCGCCCACGGGATAGGCCTCCAGGGCCGCCTGGGTGGTCTCCCCCGCCATGGTCACCGGGGACTCTCCGGTGAGGTCCGAGGGAAAGACAATGAAGAGCTGGCAGACCTTCTCGTGGAGGGTCATCTCCGCCAGCAGAAGCTCCGCCGGGTCCGGCGGGGGCTCCGGCTCCGGGCTCTCTGCGGGAGGCGGGAGGGGCTCCTCCGCCGGGGGGGCCGGCTCCTCCGGGCGGTTCCGGAGCCACACCAGGCCCGCCGCCGCCACGGCCAGCAGCGCCAGGAGAAGGACCGGGACCATCCGGGACCCGCCGCTCCGGCGCTGTACGCGTTTTCCTCTGCTCATGTTCTCGCCTCCGTCTGTGTTCGTCTGGGCGGCGCGGTCTCTGGGAGAGCGGCCGTCTGGCTTTTTATTTTATAACATTTGAGAGGGGAAGACAAGGGGGATGTCCCCGGGGCGCGCCTGTGGGCGGGGCGGAGGGAATGGCCGCAGAGGCCTCCGCCCCGGCGGCCCGTGCGGGGGACACCCCCGCATCCAACCGCTGAAAAAGGCATTCCCGCGAAACTTGTCGAAAACGAAGAGACTGCATTGAAATATGCCGCCGTATGATGTAGAATGACAATATCTTCGGCAGACAAGAGGAAATCACGGGTTCCGGAGTCCCGGCGGAGCCGGCGGAAGCCCCTGGGCGGCTTTGCCGGGACCCCTCGCGTGCGCTCCCCTGCCTGCCGGAACAGGATTCCTGATGGAACATAGAGGAGGAAGAGAGAAATGTTTTGTCAAAATTGCGGAAAACCGATCCCGGACGGCGCGAACTTTTGCAGCGGCTGCGGGGCAGCGGTGCCTGCGCGGGAACAGCAGGCGCCCCCGAGATCCTGGAGACGGCGGCAGCTTCCGAGTCCCCCGCTGCCGGACCTGTTCCGGAGCCTGTGCCGGAGGCCGTTCCGGTCCCGGCGCCCCCGGCGGCCCCGGCGGCGGTAGAGGCGGCCCCGGTGCAGCTGGAGCCCCTGGCGGTTCCGAAGAGCCCGGTGGCGGTGACGGCGGTGGAGCCGTCCTCCGCCGGAGACGGCGAGCCCATCCTGGGCCGGAAGAAGGGCCAGGGCGGCAAGGTGCTGGCGCTGCTGGCCGTGGCCGCCGTGGTGGTGATCGCCGCGGTGTTCGGCGTGGTCAAGCTGGTGTCCGGCGGCGGCGGAGGCGGCGGGAAGCCGGCCTACGTGTACCTCACCGGGGACGATGAGCTGATGTTCCTCAAGTCCCTCCAGGCCGATGGGGAGAAGGCGGAGATCACCGACGAGAAGTCCGGCGGCGTGCAGTTCTCCCCCGAGGGAAACTATATCTACTTCAGCCGGATGAAGGACGGGTCCTACGGCGACCTGTACCGGATGGAGATCGCCAAGATCGGCAAGGAGGGCGCGGAGCCCCAAAAGATCTCCTCGGAGGTGAGCTACTACGAGTTCCTCCCCGAGGAGCAGCTGGTGTTTTTGAAGGGCTCCGGAGAGGACCAGCAGCTGCGCTTCTTTGACGGCAGCGAGGACTATAAGCTGGCCGGCGGCGTGTCGGAGTTCACCGTCAACGCCGAGGCCACCCACGCCTATTACACAGAGGCTGCCGACGGGGCCTATACCCTCTACCGGGTGCCCCTGGCGGCGGACGGCGAGAAGGAGAAGCTGGTGAAGGACGCCAATCGCTTCCTCACCCCGCTGGACGCCGATCCGCTGGTCTACAGCCAGAGCGACGGCGAGGGCGGCAGTACCGTCTACACCGCCGTGCCCGGCGGCGAGAAGGAAAAGCTGGCCGGCGGCGTGAACGAGATCATTGACCTGACAGTCCTGGACGGCGGCAAGGTGCGGCTGCTCTATGGGGTGGCGGAAGAGGGCTCCGATGAATACGGGGCGACCTACACGGTCTACTGCGTGACCTCCGGCGGCGAGAAGGAGAAGCTGGCCTCTGAGGTGGCCCAGCTCCACGGCTGGAGCGAGTCCGGCGGCAAGATTTCCCTGGTCTACGGCGTCCTGGACCAGAAGGCGGAGGGGAACAGCAGCTATCTCCTGTACACCGTGACCTCCGGCGGGGAGAAGGAGAAGATCGCCTCTGAGGTGGACAGCGTCTATGCCGTGGACCTGGACGGCAGCGAGGCCAGCGTGCTCTATACCACCGTGGACGCGGAGGAGCACACCCTCTACGAGTTTGTGACAGACTCCACAGCCGAGGCCGACGCCCAGGTGCAGGAGCCCAGCTATTCGGATTACGAGACCATTGACCCCTATTGGGGCTGGTATACCACCGACTGGGACGCCTACTATGACGCCTGGGAGGTCTGGAGCCAGGTCTCCCACCGGGAGCAGCTGCGGCAGGAGCTGAAGGATACGTCCTACAACATCCTCTCCTATGACCTGACCCGCTATGACAAGGGCGAGACCACGGTGATTGCCGAGGGGCTGGCCGCGGTAGAGGTCCTGGATACGGAGCATGAGATCTGCATCTACACCAAGCAGGAGGGCGAGGCAAAGGCCGTGGCGGAGCTGGCGGACCTGGAGTACAGCTCCGAGCTCTATGGCATGATGGGCAATGACGAGACCCCGGTGCAGTATGTCAACGTGAAGGGCGCGGAGTCCGAGCTGGATCTGGACGAGGACTATACCCCCAACGAGATCCTGGTGCTCAACGGCAGCCAGGTGGTGCTGAGGGCCTACGACAAGGAGTACGAGAGCGCCCTGTTCCGCTATACCCTGGAGAACGGCAAGCTGACCGGCGGCGGCGTTCTCACCGACGAGCCCTTCAGCGGCCTGACCACCGGCACCGCCCCCAACGGCAAGGAGGGCCTGTACTACTTCACGGATCTGGACGAGAAGAACTCCACCGGCGAGCTGATCTGCTACACCGGGGAGAAGATCACCATCGCCAAGGATGCCCGGGAGGTCCTGATGCTGGACGGCAAGACCATCTTCAAGCTGGACGAGATGAGCTATGACAGCCGCCGGGAGACCATGGAGGGCAGCCTCTATACCGTGACGGACGGGCAGAGCGCCAAGGTGGCCGACGATGTGGACATCAGCAGCATTAGCATTCTGGACGCCAAGCAGATCCTCTACATCGGCGACGGGGACCTGTTTGTCTGGAACGGCACGGAGAACACCAAGCTGGCCTCGGATGTGACGGTTTTCTGGCACAACCAGGAGACCGCGCAGTACGACACCTTTACCTGTGACACGGAGTACGGCGGCGCCCCGGAGGAAGAGGGCTGGAGCGAGGAGTACTATGGAGACGATGACTGGGACTATGGGTCCTTGGGCATGGGCTGGACCTGAGACGGCCGGCGGAACGGAGGGAAGGAATGCTTGAATTTTTGAAGGATACCCTGGACAAGAGCGTGGCGGCGGTCAGCGTGAAGTCGGAATCCATCGTGGAGAGCAGCCGCGCCCGGACCGCCATGACCACCGCCCAGAAGAACATAGACGCCGCCATCAACGCCCTGGGCGTGCAGTTTTACAACAGCTGGCTCAGCGGCGCTGTGGACATGCCGGCTCTGGAGGCGGAATGCGAGAAGATCAAGGAGCTCCATGTGGAGGTGACGAACCTGAAAGCCCGCCTGGAGCAGATCAAGCAGGAGGAGAGCCAGATTCTGGGGGTTCAGCAGAAGAAAGCGGAGGGAGCCGCGTTCTGCACCGGCTGCGGGAAGAAGCTGGAGCCGGGCGTGCGCTTCTGCGACAGCTGCGGCACGGCAGTGAAGGGCTGAGGGAGCAAAGAAGCTCGAAAAAGCGCGGGAACATCGTTCCCGCGCTTTTTTGATTGGGGGGAAGCCCTCTCCGCCCCAGTGTGCGCACTGGGGCACCTCCCCCGGAGGGGGAGGTTTGGGCGGGGCCGGCGGGTTACGGGTTCTCTTCCGGCGGTTTCGATCTTGAGCGGGGAATGAATTCACCATCGAACAGGATCGGACCGTGCACCTTTTCCCATGCCGCAATGTGCTGGATAATCAGCTGTTCAATTTCCTTGTTGGCGGAACGGCCGGAGTATTCTGCAATATATTTCAGCTTGTCCATAATCTCGGAGGGAATGCGCAGTGAATACTGTGGGTTTTTATGCGGTGCATTTGGCATGGTGCAGCCTCCTTGTTGTCAAAGTGACACCATAATAACACCAAGAAAAAAACCTGAAGGATATTGACATCATTGTGATGTCCACCTATAATAGGAACAGGTGGACATCAACTTGCGTGTGGGGGCCTGCTGACAGGAGAAGCTATCAAACCGCAGGCCCCGCCGCCCTCGATGGGCCGGTCCCCTCCTCCCTGCCGCGGGCAGCCGCAGAGGCGGCCTGTGCCGCCCGTCAAGGAGGTGGAAATTGCCAAAAAAAGGAGATTGACGGGGGCAGTCCGCCGCCCCTGCGGCGGGGCGGGCAGTCTTATGGGGGGAAACAGCCCGCCCAGGGCGGCGGGGCCTGTGAATACAGGTTCTTAGGGCCTGTTCACATAAGCCCAAACGCGCGTCTTTTTGGCCAATTTTACCGGCTGCTGCGTTAAAAATTTTTGACGTGCGTCAGCACGCCTGCAAATT
>JAAWIL010000248.1 GCA_022796315.1 Oscillibacter sp.
ACTCGCAGGAATCCTGACGGATTTCAAGAGTTTCTGACGCAGCCAGACGAAAAATTTTCCGTCAAGATGCGTGCCGGCGCCTATTGGTACAGCTTCTCATTATTGCAATCCCATAACATGGTTCATTTACGCTGTTTATATGGCAATCCTGGTGTCCTGTTGGCAGCTCCTCATAAAAAGGAACACAAACGCCTGTGAATAAATACGCAAACTGTTGGAGCGTTCTGCGCCATTGTCTCCGGCGTTCAGTTTGTCATGGAGCTCCCTCCCCTTTGGCCCCCCGCGGGGAGCGGCTGGCCGCAGGCCAGACTGAGCGCAAAGGGCAGGTGAAACCCAATTAGAATCCTCTTGATCTGATGAAAAGGGACACGGCCAAAGCCGTGTCCCTTTCGTTCTTCAGAATTACTCGTAATTCTTCTTGAGCTTGACGTCGCTCTGCTTCCGGCCGTCCTTCCAGGTCAGCTCGCCGGGGAGGATGCAGTCCTCCACGGGGCAGACGTTCAGGCACAGGTGGCAGCCCACGCACTGCTCGTTCAGCACGGGGCGGCGCTTCTCCTCGTCCCAGTCGATGGCCTGATGGCCGCCGTCATAGCAGGAGACGTAGCAGCGTCCGCAGCCCACGCACTTCTCATGGTCGAACTTGGGCAGGATCTTGTAATCACGGTTCAGATCCTCGGCGGGGATGATGTTGCCCAGAGCCATGCCGATGAAGTCGTCCAGATGGTCGAAACCATGCTCATCCATCCAGTGCATCATGCCGTTGGCCATATCCTCCACGATGCGGTAGCCGTACTGCATGATGGCGGTGGTCACCTGGAGGTTCCGGCAGCCCAGCAGCAGGAACTCCAGCGCGTCGCGCCAGGTCTCAATGCCGCCGATGCCGGACACGGGCACGTTCTTCAGCTTCTCGTCCTGAAGCAGGTTCGCGCAGAACCGCAGGCCGATGGGCTTCACAGCCGCGCCGGAGTAACCGGAGATGGAGGACTTGCCGTCCACCACGGGCATCGCCGTCATGTTCTCCAGGTCAATGTTGGTGATGGACTTCACCGTGTTGATGGCCGCCAGACCCTTGGCGCCGCCCTCAATCGCCGCCCAGGCGGGGAGCCGCATGTCGGTGATGTTGGGGGTCATCTTCGCGATGAAGGGGATCTTGGTGGTGCTGGCCACGGCCTTGGAATAGGTCCGCACCAGGTCGGGATTGGTTCCCACGTCGGAACCCATGGCATGAGAGGTCATCTGGGGGCAGGAGAAGTTGCCCTCGATCAGGTCCACGCCGACCTCATCGCACATCTTCGCCAGCTGCTTCCACTCCTCCTCGTTGGAGCCCATGATGGAGGCCACGATGACCTTCTCGGGGAAGTCCTTCTTCAGGCGGGCCAGGAACTCAAAGTTCCGCTCCGTGGGCTTGTCGGAGATCTGCTCCATGTTCTTAAAGCCCAGCCAGGGGGTATCTTCCTTCTTCACATGGTCAAAACGGGGGGAGCACTCGTCGGCAACGAAAATGCCGATGGTCTTGAAGAACACACCGCCCCAGCCGGTTTTCAGGGACTTGGCAACCATGTCATAGTTGCCGCCCACCGGTGACGATGACAGGAAGAACGGATTCTCGCAGTGTACGCCCAAAAAGTCAATAGACAGATCTTTCTTGATTCCCATTCATCTCACCCCTTTCACTTCAGATATTCCGCGATCTCGAAAGCCGCAACCTTACCGGCTGCCACTGCCTCGACCACCGTCTTACCGCCGTGGGCAATGTCACCGCCGGCGAAAATGCCCTCCACATTGGTCTTGGACCCGTTGACGACCACCAGGCCCTTCTCGTTGACCGCCACGGGAGCAGGCACCGCCTCGGCGCCCTGGCCGATGGCGAACACCACGGTGTCGCAGGCCACGGTGGCCTCGGACACGCCGTCACGGCCCTTGAACTTCATGCCTTCCACCTTGCCGTTTCCGGTGACCTCGGCGGGGGCGAAGCCGGTGGTGATGGACACGCCCAGGTGCAGCACGTGCTCCAGCTCCTCCATCTCGGCGGGAGCCTCCTCGATGCTTCTGCGATAGTAGATGGCGGTCTCGGCGCCCAGGAGCTTCGCGGTAACCGCGCAGTCCATGGCCACGTTGCCGCCGCCGATGACGACCACCTTCTTGCCGGGGTTGTATGTACCGTCAGAGGTGCGGGCCTTCTTCAGGAAGTCCGCCGCGGCGACGACGCCGGGCAGCTCCACGCCGGGGATCTCCGGCAGCTTCTCCTGCCACAGGCCCACGCCGATGAAGATGGCCTTGTACTCCTTCTGGAGCTCCGCCACCTTGGCCGCGTCCACCTTGGTATTGAAGACGAACTTCACACCCAGGTTCTCTACCTGCTTGATATCGTGGTCCACCACGCTCTGGGGCAGGCGGGACGGGGTGATGCCATAGGTCAGCACGCCGCCGGCCTTGGCCTCAGCCTCGAAGATGGTGACCTCGTAGCCCTCCTGGGCCAGCTTGGCCGCGCAGGCCAGGGACGCCGGGCCGGCGCCGATGCAGGCCACCTTAGCGGCCTTCTTCTCGGCGGGGGCCTTCAGGATCTGCATGCCCAGGGCCTCCTCCTGCTCGACGGCATAGCGCTGCAACAGGCCGATCTGGATGGGCTTATCAATGCCGCAGCGGCTGCAGGCCTCCTCGCACAGGCGGTTGTAGGGGCACACATGGGCGCAGGTGCCGCCCAGAATATTGTTCTCACGGATCGTCTCCGCGGCGCCCTTCACGTTTCTGAAACGGATGGAGCGGATGAACTTCGCCGGATCCGTGCCGGCGGGGCACCCCTTGCTGCACGGCGCGTCATGGCACAGCAGGCAGCGCGCGGCCTCCTCCATGGCGGTACGCGGGGTAAAACCGGCCACAGAATCGGCAAGATAGGGGCTTTTTACGACTTTACTCAAAACTGCATCTCCTTTCTTTTCCTCCAGGGGTCGGGGTCCTTCTCCAATGGGTTTCGCTTCTTGGAATCAAACATTGTAAATGGCAGGGAGGCGCCCAGGAACTTCTCAGACGCCTCCCACCCATTACAGATACCTTCTGTGCCGTGCTCCGAATCAGTCAGCGGCGTCGCACTTCAGAACGGCGTTCAGCAGAACGCTGGCGCCCTTGGTGCAGATCTCGTCGCTGGTGTGCTCCGGCTCGCAGTGGCTGAGGCCCTTCTCAGAGGCCACGAAGATCATCGTAGTAGGCAGCATGTAGGAGGCAAACTGGGCGTCATGACCGGCGCCGGAGTGGATGTCCTGATGAGGGATGCCCAGCTCCTCAACGGCCTCGCGGACATAGCCCACCAGCTCCTTGTTCCAGTACACGGTGTCACGGTTCCACTGATCGGCCACCTCGCAGCGGCACTTGGCCCACTCGCGGCCGGCCAGGCTGTGGACGATATCATAGACCTTCTTAATGATCTCAGGATTCTCATGGCGGACGTCGATGGAGAAGTCCACATAGTCAGGGATAACGGTGTGGACGCAGGGATGGGCCAGGATCTCACCGGTGGTATAGACCAGCTCGGGGACATTCTCCTTCACCATCAGCTTGTCGATCTCCTCGTGCAGGTAGCACAGCGCCTGCGCCGCAGCAAACAGGGCGTCCTGACGGTACTCCATGGGGAAGGTGCCGGCGTGGGCGGCCTGGCCGTAGAAACGGACACGGCTGTTGAACATGCCCAGCACGCAGGTAACCACGCCCACGTCCTTCTTGGCGTTCTCCAGGATGGGGCCCTGCTCAATGTGCAGCTCGAACATGGCCTTGTACTCCTCGGGGTTCAGGCGGTTCTTCTTGTCGCCCTTGTAGCCGCTGGCCTCCAGGGCCTCGCCGAAGGTGGTGGTCTTATCCTCCACGCTCTTGGAGGCCATCATGTTCTCCATCTTGAAGCCCTTGCGGATCTCCTCGGGCAGGTAGTCATAGCAGACAATGCCGGAGCACATCATGGCGGGGGGATACAGGGAGCCCTCCTCGTTGGTCCAGATCATGGCGGTCAGGGAGTGCTTGTGGGGGATCTTCTCCGCAGCCACAGTCTCCAGGACTTCCATAGCGCCCATGACGCCCAGGATGCCGTCGTAGTTGCCGCCGTTCTTCACGGAGTCACAGTGGGAGGCCATGACGATCCGCTTGGCGGTGGGGTCACTGCCGGGAAGGGTGGCGTACATGTTGGCGCAGTCGTCGGTGACAATCTCCGCCCCGATCTTGGTCATTCTCTCCACAAAATAGGCGCGGGCCTGCTTCGCGGCGTCGGACAGGGAGTACCGGGTGATGCCGCCGTGACCAGCGTCACCAAAGGTAGAGAAGGTATGGATCTTCTCAGACATTCTCCCCAGATCGCACTTGTACATAATTACGAAACCTTCTTTCTTAAATATAGTTCCTGAATTCGGAACCGAATTTGGATGTTTGCGGAATGAGGCAGCCGCTTACCCCTTCACGGTGAAGGAGTCATGCTCCTCCTTGGTGACATAGCCGAAATTGGCCCGGCCCTTGGTGTTGTTCATCAGGGCGACGTACACCACCATGGCGATGACGAAGGAGACAATGTAGCCGTTGGCCGCCAGGTACTGCAGGAAGTTGGGGCTGCCGCCGTTGGCCGCGTTGTAGGCGAACACGGTGTTGCCCAGCAGGGGGATGATGAAGGAGGCCACCCAGGCGATCATGGCGTTCCAGTTCCAGCCGTTGGAGTACCAGTACCGGCCGCCCTCGCCGCGATACAGGCCGGCCACATCCACCAGCTCCTTCTTCACGAAGAAGAAGTCGGCAATCAGGATGGCGGCCACGGGGGCGATGATGGTGCCGTAGTTGTTCAGCCAGGTGAAGATGTAGGCGGCGCCGGAGCCATAGATGAACCAGGGCTGCATGACCACCACGGCGATGATCACGGTGATGATTACGCCCTTCTTGTAGCTGATCTTGGTGGGGGCGATGTTGGAGAAGCCGTTGGCGGGAGCCACCACGTTGGCCGCCACGCAGGTGGTGATGGTGGCCATGATGACGCCGATGGCGCAGATGGCAACCAGCAGCTTGTTATCCACATAGTAGAACACCGCGGAGGGGTCGAACTGCGCCACGCCGATGGCGGGATTCAGGCGGGTGGCCTGGGCGAACAGGGCGCCCACGAAGGCGCACAGCGCCATGGGGATGGGCATGCCCAGCATCTGGCCGTTGAACTGAGACTTCACGCTCTTGGCATAGCGGGAGAAGTCGGGGATGTTCAGCGCCATGGTGGCCCAGAAGGCGATGTTGGCGGTCAGGCCGGCCATGTACACGAAGGCGAAGCCGCCGTTCTGGGCAATCAGAGCCTCGTCGTTGCCCTGGGCGAAGGCCTGGCCAATGGTGTAGCCGGACTCATGTAGCATGTTGATGGAGAAGAACATCAGCAGAATCATGATGACAATCAGGACGGGACCGCCGATGTTCTGGACCCACTTCACCTGGTCCAGGCCGTGATAGGCCACGAAGAACACGAACACCATGAAGATGGCGAAGCCGATCAGCTGGCCGACCACCACGGAGTCGTTGCCGGGCATCGCCACGGTGTTGCTCTGGTCAGAGAACATGGGGATGAGGATGCCCAGCAGGGCCGCCACGGCGCCGCCGCCGACCCATGCCTGGATGGACGTCCAGCCGCAGGCCACGATGGACCGCGAGAACGTGGGCAGGTGCGTGCCCTTGTTGCCGAATGTCATGCGGGAGAAGATGGGGAAGGGGATGCCGTACTTGGTGCCGATCTTGGAGTTCAGCTGGATGGGGATCAGAACGATCAGGTTGCCCAAGATGACGTTCAGCACGGCCAGCAGGGGGGATACGCCCAGGGCCACCAGGGAGGAGGCCAGGGTCAGCGAGGGGATGCAGATGGACATGCCCACCCAAAGGTTGCAGATACTGGCGGTAGACCAGTTTCTCTGCTCCACGGTTGTGGGGGCCAGGTCCGGGTTGTAGTACGTGGACTTTTCCAGTTCCGCCTTGGCATCCGGAGTCAGCTCAAACAGGCCGTTCCGCTCTTGCTGCGTAATCTTACTCATAATTCCCTCCATTTTCCATTTTTATCTTCTCTAACATTCCGGTCTCCGCCCTTTGGCACATCCTCTCTGCAGTCCTCCAGCGACTCCCGCAGGCCACTCCGCAGGCTCCCCGGAGGGAGCCTGCGGAATGGGGGTACTCCCATTCCAATCGCGAGACCCGCACGGGGATGCGCCCTGCGCCTTCCCCCAAGGGAACCCGCCTCAGCCGGTCCGGAAATAGAGTTCCTTACTTCAGACTGCGCTTAACAAACTTGCCCCAGCCCCGTTCGCCCTTGAACTCGCCGTTGTCATAGACCAGGCGGCCGCGGGAATAGGTCTTCACGGGGTAGCCATGCAGGGAGACGCCCTCCCAGATGGTGTGGTCGCAGTCGGAGTGCATGCTCTGCTGGGTAATGGTAAAGTCCTTCTCGGGATCGTAAATCACGATGTCCGCGTCCTTGCCCACGGCCAGGCTGCCCTTGGTCTTGCAGCCGAAGATGCGGGCGGGATTGGTGGAGCACAGCTCCACAGCCTTGGTGAAGGGGATCACACCCTCGTTGGCCTTGGCCAGCATGTAGGGATACATGTTCTCAATGCCGGCGCAGCCGTTGGGGATCTTGCGGAAGTCGTCCTTGCCCCAGTCCTTCTCCGCCTGCTGGAACGGGCAGTGGTCGGTGGCGACGGTGTCGATGTCGCCCCGCTTGATGGCGGCCCACAGCGCGTCCTGGCTGGCCTGGCCCTTCATGGGCGGAGAGCAGACGAAGTTGCGGCCGTCCTCGCGCTTATAGACGTCGGAGGTGAAGTGCAGGTACTGCGGGCAGGTCTCGGCGTAGATCTCAAAGCCCTGCGCCTTGGCCTGGGTCACGTAGTCCACGCCGTCGGCGTTGGCCAGATGGACGATGTACAGCGGGGCGTTGAGGGACTTGGCCCACGCGATGGCGCGGGAGTCGGCCTCGGCCTCCACGAACTCGGGACGGGACATGTAGTGATACCAGGCGCTGCCCTTGCCCTCGGAGATGTACTTCTCGGTCAGCATGTTGACCATCTCGTTGTTCTCCGCATGGACGTTGATCAGAGCGCCGATCTCCTTGGACTTCTTCAGCACCTCGTAGAACACGCCGTCCTTCACGCCGAAGTCATAGACCATGAACACCTTGAAGGAGGGCACGCCGTAGTCCACCGCGTCCTTCATGGAGTCCAGCAGACCCCCGTGTACGTCCTTCACGCCCACGTGGAAGGCGTAGTCCACCGCCGCGTCAGGGGCGCACAGGGCGTCACGGCGCTTGACGGAGTCCACCATGTTCTCGTCGAAGTCCTGAAGCACATAGTCAAAGACGGTAGTGGTGCCGCCGCAGGCAGCCGCCCGGGTGCCGGCAAAGTAGTCGTCCGAGGAGATGGTGCCGCCGAAGGGCATCGCCAGATGGGTGTGGGCATCGATGGCGCCGGGCAGAACCAGCTTGCCGGCCGCGTCCACGACCTCGGCGCCCTCCGCGGCAAGATCATTGCCGATGGCGGCAATCTTGCCGTCCTTCACCGCAATGTCGGCCTTGAACATCTCGGTCGCCGTCACGATGGTACCGTTCTTGATGATTAAGTCCATAAAGTACACTCACCTTTCCTTTATAATGATGTATCTCTTCATTCCAAAACTGTGGTCTACCACCTCCGCCGGAAAATTCCGCGCCTGCGGTCCTTATATTTTGATGCTATGAGGATACAAAGTTCCACAGCAATCAAGCAAATGGAGTGACCCTGCCAAATTACCAGGAATAAAATTGAAATCCTGGTGATTTTGCACAAAAGTATCCGCAACCTTCTATGCAAGAATACACGAATTTCGGTTGTGCAGTCTGCCTTATTTGTAAATTGTATTTTAGCACTTTCGTGGGTAAAATGCAACAAAAACTTTTGTGGAGAAAAAAAGTTTGTCAACCGACAAACAATTTATGAGGTTATTATAGACTTTCCACCAACCGGAAGGTCAAGCTCTTTGTTTATTTTTTTTCAGGGTATCTTTGGCGCGCTTTTGGAAAACTCTCCTGTAGGGGGAATTTCGCGGCTTTTGCGGAGCGCGCCCGGCGGGGAGATTGGGCGGGCTCTGTCTCTGCCGGGCCAAGGGGAATCCGGAGGCCGGGGAAGAGCGGGCCGCCGAGGGCGGCGCCCCCTGCAGGGTTCACAGGGACCGCCATATAGTCAAAACACTTGAAAATCGGTATCCGATTTTCAAGGCGGGCGAGGCCGCCGGCACATCCATGTGCCGTGTTTTGTCTATGAAGTCCA